>CAYFQA010000017.1:3748-11133 GCA_964345145.1 uncultured Muribaculaceae bacterium
TAAAAGAAATAGATTTAAAAACAATGATTATTACAATGGAGAATTTATTTATGAAGTGATTAAGTACATTATTGAAAAATATACAATTAATGATCCTAAAACAAAAAATATAATTAATTTTAAAGGTTGGGATATTATAGCAGAAAAAAATATTGAAGAAAGCAAAAAAAAATATTATAACTTAAATCCAAAAGATAAAGACCCTATCAAAATCGGTAGTAAAAAATACTACTATTGTGCTTCATGGTATAGCGAACAAATAGAAAGTTATATTGATGAATTAAAAAAATATTTCAAAGATGATGAAAATATACAAAATATCAAAAGAAAATAATGATAAAGGAGACAAAAATGGAAAAAAAATATAATTCATTGCCAATAATAGATATAGTTAATAATAAATTCTTTGTTTTAGATTCAAATCACAATAAACAAAAAATTAATAATTTGATTGATAAACATATTATATTTGAGTTAAAAGTTGATTCTAACGGAATAACAATATTCGTCGGAAAATTATTAGATTTTAAAAATAATAACTTATTAATTAGATTTTATGATGATGGTACAAATGCAATTGATGAATCTTTTGTTGGTTGGGAAGAAGAAGTTTCTTTAAATAATATTAGAGGAATTGAAGAATATAAAAAATATTATCCTAATTTAAAATTTAATGAAGGGTTTATTGGTAATATATGCGAATTAACAAATAAAAATGAAGATAAAACAATTGGACTTATTACTAGCTTTGATAATTATGAAATTGGTTTTGAATATAAATATTTGGAAAATAATATATTATATATAGCTCAAAATTATTATCATTTTTATTTATTAAAAGATATAAAACTTTTAGATAATTCTGATAATTAACATAGGTGGTATTATGAATAAAAAATTTTTTAATTTAGATAAAAACAATAATTTAATACCCGCTAAGAAAAAATATATTAACAAAAATAATTATGAAATAGAAAACATTAAAACAGATAATAATTTTGAAGTTGATTTATTAATTGCTGAAACAATTTCAATCCTAAATAAAAAAGGATATATTACAACTAAAAGTTATGCTGGATATCCTTTATCTTATTCTTTAGTTTTAGGGCATTGTCCTAATGAAGATATTAAAATAGATGAAAATGGGAATAAATACTATATTATAGCTAATCATGGATATATTCCATTTAAATATGTTTTCATTGATGAATATGAACAAGAATATAAAGATTTTTTAAATTCAGATGAAAAAATATTGGAACAATTCAAAATATTAAATGAGGATAAGAACTGTTATACAGGAGTTTGTCAAGTAATAAGCCCAACAACAAAATGTATGATAAACTTTAAAAATCCAATTAATGTAAAATATAAACCAAATGAATTTGTTTTAGAAAATACATCGTGTTATAAAAGTATTGCTCGAATTAAACAACTAGAACCACTTGAATGGTTAAGTTATGAAAATATTCAAAAAGAAATTATTGAGTCAAATAAGATTTTATTAGATTGGGCTAAATTTTTACCTGATTTTATAACCAAAAAATAGACTAATTTTTATTATATAAATGATGCGGTTGAGATTACAATATAAAAAAACAACTTTTATAGTTGTTTTATCTTATCTTCCCTTTCAATATTTTTTTTCTTGACAAAGTATTAATGTTTCAACATCATTAGCAGTTATTTTTTCAAAAGCATTAAAAAGTGCTATATCGGCTGTAAACTTTCTAAAACCTTGAGAAATAAATAAATAACCACGACCAAAGTCATGTATTCCACGACAAATCATTCCAGGAACAGGAGCAACTAAAGGTGTGATGAATAATCCAAAGTTAGTATTTCCTAATTTATTATCTAGCTTTTTAGGTAAATAGCCATCATGAAGATGACCAGTTACCACCAAATCAGTTAATTTATTTAATTCATCTATACTACTTAATACCATTGGTTCAGATAAAAGTATTGGTGAATGAGTTAATAAAACATTATAACTTTTTTCAGCCATTTTCAAACCACTTTTTAAATAATCTTCAATAAACATCTCATTAGTTTTCGGATCACCTTTTTTAAAATAAGTATCAACTCTAGGACTAAATCCTAAAAAAGTCATTCCTTTTATTTCGGTCTGAGCATTATTTAAAAAATAGACATTTTTAAATCTATTTAACGATTCAAAATAATTAAGTGATTTAACATTTTCTTTATATTCACGAGTTTTTATATTTGTCGGATCAAAATAGCTTATTTCGTGATTACCAGGAATAATAATAACTGGCGCTACTTCAGCTAAACCTTTTATAATCTCTTCGAAAAATTCTCTTTCTTTTGAACTGTCGATAAAATCTATAGTTTCAATTTGATCACCTGGCATTAAAATAAAGTCTGGTTTAGTTTCCCGACAATAACTAACTAATAATCTAAATATATCCTTATCTACATTTGGATGGTAATGAATATCTGACGCTACTAACATAGATTTAATATCATCACCAATAAAATATGGACTCATTATTAGTGTGGATTCATTATAAAATTTTTTAATATTTCTTTTTTTATGTTTCAATTTTATAATCTCCTTATTTTTCTTCTAAAATATTATCAAAATAAATATCATAATTATTTTTATATTCTTCTTTTATTGCGTCGATTATTTCCAAAGATATTTTATCATTAAAACCATGAAAACTTTTTTTCCCAATAATTGTATAAGGTACCGAATTTATTTCTTCATTCATTGCTGAAGAAAAAGTTTTTAATACATCTAAATTTTCTTGACTTGCACTTACATCAAATGTATATAAATTAAATAATTTCTTATCTTCTTCATTGATATTTTTTATAAAATCTAATTCCTTAGCACAATGATGACAGCCAACTTGCCAAAATAAATAAATATTAACTTTATTTTTTTCTTTTTTTACATCTTCTAACTTTATATTCGTAACATTTTTTTCTATAACAGTACTTTTCTTATCATTACTTGTTACTTTTCTTAATTTAACATACTTAGTAAACCACTTTTTAAAACCTTCAACACTTTTGTATGATTCAATATGCTCATCACTTTCAGCATCTAAATATGCGGCTACATTACCTTTTTTAAAAATTATAAAAGAGGGATAATGTTTAATAGAAGTTAAGTAATCTATCTCCTTAATTGAGGAAAAAGGAATTTTATAAAACATAATTGAGTTTTCTTTTTGAAAATTATCGACTATTTCTTCAAAACTTGTTGAAGTAATACACAATGGTTGGTATATAAGTAAAGAAAAAGATTCTTTTTTTGTTATTAAATTATCTAATTCCTTAACATCTATTTCCTGAATATCATTTTTTCCATAATATTTATTTTCAAGATAAAATTTTATTTCTTTTTTAAATAAAATAAACATAGATACAATAATTAATAAAATACAAAGAATAAAAATTATTGTTTTTTTCATTATTTAGCCTTAGTCAATTCAGCAAAATTAAAATCATGATAAGTTACTTTCCAAAAATCATATTTAAATTTACCATCAACATTTCTTTTTACTTGAACATTATTATTACCTTCATATGACCAATATGCCCCAACATTATAAATTTTATTCGCATCCCAACCTAATTTAATTAACATATTTTTAGCCATACCAGCATATCCGCCTCCACCACACATTAAGAAAATATTTTTATCTTTTGGAAAATAATACTCTAAAATACTCATTGATTCTTCATAATTAGCTTCATATACTTCATCTTTTAATGTAAATAACGTTGGACCCATATAAGTATTTCCAACTTCTTCCGGTAAACCAGTAACATTTATAATCAATGGTAATGGTATTGCCTCAAAACCATTTACAAAACCAGATAAATAAGAATCACCACCAGGGATTGCCTCATAATTTCCTGGATCTTTTAACATTCTTAAATCTCGATAAACAGTATCATTACGCCCTAAATAATTATCAATTGTACTTTCATTGATATTTTTATCAATACCAAACATTTCACCCCTAATACCACTCATTACTTCCGGTTTAGGTAATGATTTTAATTTTTCATTTGTACATCCAAACATAACAAATGAAAAAATTAATAAAATAATAACTAATTTTTTATTCATAACTACCATCCTTTACTAATTATAGTATAACAAAAAAACAACTCTAATTAAAGAGTTGCTTTTAAAGACTAATTATCGATCATCGTCATCATCATCGTCATCATCATCTAAATCTTTTTTATATGTTTTAGCTAATTCAACTAAATCTTTAAAGCTCATTTTTGCTAAATCTTCAAACTTTAGATTTGAATCTAGCTTTAAAAGACGTTTAATAAACAATGTTTTTCCTAAAGATATTTCATTTTTTTCTGCCAAATCTTTTAATTCTTTAATATCTTCAGCATTCACACCTTGATTATAAATTCTAGAGTTTTCCTTAACATTTTTTCTTAATGTTTTATTAACTCTTTCTCTTAATTCTTTAACTTTTTTTTCATTTTTTGATCTAACTGTTAAAAATATTTCTCTTTCTTCTTCAGTTAAATATCCTTTCTCTTCTAATTCTTCTGACAGCTCTTCAATAACTTTTTCGACATGTTTATCAGCCATTTTAATTTCTTTTACTATCTCTTCAGCATCATCATTTAAAGCTTTAATTTTTAAAACTTTATCTTTAGCAGAAACATTTAATTCAAAGCTTGGATTAATATCAATATTAATCACTGAATAAACTGAATAATTATTATAGTAAAATAATACCATTAGCAGCATTAAAACTAATAAGGCCGGTAAACCTAATTTCATTACTCAGTCTTTCATATATTCCTTACTTTCTTTTTATTTTCTTGTTATACATATAATTATAATGTTTTTTTCATATGGAATAAATAAATTTATCTAATTAACTTATCTTAAAAAACCATTTATTATTTCTTGTTCTGCTTCTTCTTGTGTTAGTCCCAAGGTCATCAACTTAGTTATTTGATCTTTAGCAATTTTACCAATTGCAGCTTCGTGTATTAAAGAAGCATCAACATGATTAGCTGTTACATCGGGAACAGCTTTAACAATTGCCTTATCCATGATTATTGCATCACATTCTGAATGACCAAGACATTCATTATTACCATTTATAACCGAAGTGAAAATTTGTTTAGAGTTTCCTTTAGCAACTGACCTAGAGGAAATTGTTGCTTTAGATTTTTTACCATCTAAATCTATTTTAAAATCAGTCATAGCAACCTGATTACCATCTGTCATAATTATCTCTTTAGTTATTAAAGTTGAATTATCACCCAATTTAGCAACTGTCTTTCTATGTGTTGAATCAACTCCATTAATTTGAAAACTCTCCATTTCCATTTGACTAAACTCTTTTAAATTAATAATCGTTATTGGATTTAAAATATTTTCTCCAGAACCATTACCTTCTCCATAGTGCTTTTCCATATATTTAACAGCTGAGTTCTTTTCTAAATTAAATGTATGAATTCCATCATGAGTAGTTTTATGCTCTCCATCATTATGAATTCCACATCCTGCAACGATCTTAACACTAGAATTCTCTCCAATATAGAAATCATTATAGACCTTATCTTGGATTCCACTTTCAAAAACTACAACTGGAATATAAATTATTTCATCTTTAGTATTCGGTTCAACGATAATGTCTATTCCAACTTTATCTTCTTTTTTTATTATTTTAACTTTATCATTACTAATTATTTTATCGCTCTGTCCATTTATACGAATACTATATGCTCCTTTAGGAGTTTCTTTTAAATCTGCAACTATATCTAAAATATTTTCAACTATTTTATTATTCATATAAATTCCTCATTTCACAAACATCACATGCACATCCTAATAATCCTGGCATTATTTCTTCACTGGTGCCCATCTCTTTTACTTTACCAGCTTCTAAAACAATTATTTGATCGGCTATTTCTAAGATTCTCTCTTGATGAGAAATAATTATAATTGAAGATTCATTCTCCATTCTTAAATCTGTAAATATTTTTATTAAATTATTAAAACTCCAAATATCTATTCCTGCTTCTGGTTCATCAAATAAAGATAACTTAGTATTTCTAGCAATTAAAGAAGCTATCTCTATTCTTTTAATTTCTCCCCCAGATAGACTTTCATCTAACTCTCTTTCTAGATAAAGATTTGAATTTAAACCAACATGATTCAAAATCCGACACGCTTCATATCTAGTCAATTTTCTTCCAGAAGAAATATTCAACAAATCCAAAGTATTCAACCCTTTAAATCTAACTGGTTGTTGAAAAGAAAAACCAATTCCCAACTTAGCCCTTTCTTCAACCCCTAATTTAGTAATATCTTTTCCTTCAAATATTATTTTACCAGTAGTTGGTGCCTCTATTCCCATTATAAGTTTTGCTAATGTAGACTTCCCACTCCCATTAGGGCCAGTTATGACCATAAAAGATCCTAAATCTATTTTTAAATTTATTCCATCTAATATTTTTTTCTTATTCTTCTTATCATCAATGATAAATGATACATCTATTAACTCTAACATTTTTCTCCTCCTTTAAAACAATCAAACTCATTAACATTATTTTCTTTTAAAAGATTTAAAAAATTAATTATTAATAGTTTCTCCTCTTTAGATAATCTTGATACAAAGTTACACATCTTAAGATTAGACTCTAAGTATTCATTCTCATATTCACCTTTAATCTTTAAACCCAACTCAGTTAACTTAAAATACTTTTCCTTCTTATTACCCTCTTTATAATAAAATATAATCAATTCCTTAGCTAATAACTTTTTACTAAGTTGAGTAACAGCACCTTTAGTTACATTTAAAACAATAGAATAATCTAAAGAATTATATTCGGGATATTTACTTATTATGTTCAATAAATTTAATTCGGCACCCGATATTAAAATATCACAATATTTCTTCAAATCTTTTCTCTCAATCATAAAACTATCAATAACATCAAACAATTCCTTAGCAACAATACAAGTCATAATCCACCTCAATTAAATTATAATATTTAATAAACAATTAGTCAATATAGTTTAGCAACTAAACAAAACAAGTTCTCGACAATATCGAGAACTTGTCTAACTACTACTTAATTAAATATGTTTAAGGAACATACACAGTTACATTACCAGTCTTATTCACATCACTAAGACGAGTCTCAATCCATATCTTTGCATCATTATCTTTTACTATTATATTTATTCCTGATGTTATATTGTAAAACATATTATCATAAGATGTTACTTGAGTAAATGTAGCATTAGATAGGTTGAGGGTGGTTAGACCGCTACAGCCATGAAACATAGATTGCATATTGGCAACATTTCCGGTGTCTAAGGGGCTTAAGTCTAGAGAGGTGAGACCGCTACA
>CAYFQA010000018.1:0-11073 GCA_964345145.1 uncultured Muribaculaceae bacterium
CCTAATTCAACAAATGCTACTCGCGCGGCATTTTTAATTCCCGTATCATCTTGACCAAGTGGAACACTTACATTTGAGCTTGTTGTTAAAAATAAAGGAGCGTCTGAATCTGCTTTTATAAATACATCAAATGCTACATAATGTCCTGTTGTACCTTGTGTATCTGTTAATTTAACAGAACTTAAACGATATGGTGAATATGATGTATCAACATTACCATGATACATTCCCATTCTTCCAGTAGTAGGATCTAATGTTAATCCACTTGAAACTGCTTCTAGTGTTGCAGGTAATTGGTTAACGTTAGTTGTATAATAAGTTGGGGTTTTTATTTCAGCTGTTGAAAGATGTGAACTCCATAATCTACCATCTGCTGATATTTGAATACCTCCTTGAACTGAAACGTTTACTTCTATTGCCTCAACTGTAATTGTTTTGTTCGCTGTAAACCATGCATATGATGATGTGGTTCCCAACACTGCTAAAAACAATGTCATTATGAACAATAATAAAATTCTTCTACTATTTTTTTTCTTTTTCATAATTATCTTTCCCTTTCTTATTTTAAGACTAACATATTATATTTTTCCTTGCAATTAAAATGTAAACTTTTTTTTCATCAGTTTACATTTTAATGTATAATTTGTTTTGACTCGATAATTATGAATATACTTTCAACTATATCTTGATATTTATAATCGCTATAAGTAATCGGAAAATCAATCAAAAGTGTATAATTATTTACCTCATCATATTGAAATGTAAAATAACTTTTATTAGTTGTCATTTCCTTAAAATATGTCCCATGACTATCAGCATATATTTGAGTATTTATTATTTTATTTGTTGAAAGTGGATTTTGATAGTCTTCATTAATATATAATTCATAATTTAATTGTAAATTTGTTGTAGTAACTATTTTTAAATCATATTCCATTAAAGTTTCTGTTCTTTTACTATCTTTATTATTTGCAATTGTAAAATTATAAATATAAGGAGCGTTTCTTGGTACCATATCAGGTATTTTAACATCAATATATTGATATCCAGCGTTTAAAACGTAATAAGCTACTGGAGCATTAGTATTTGATGTTGTAACAGATTCATATCGAGAATAAGTCATTGGTAAAAATACTATTAATAAAACTAAAACTAAAAACAACATAATTGTTTTTATAAAATTACTTTTTACGTTTTTCATTTTCATCAACACTTTCTATAATTGAATCATTAGTTATTTTAAAATCTTTTAAAGCGTAATACTTTGCTTTAGTCCAATCTTTAAAAGTACTACTCAATAATAACATTGTTATAAAAAATAAAATTAAAATTTTAGGAGTTGTAATTATATCTTTCCATATTCCAAATTTCGGTAATACTTTTATTACTTTTCCAATTACACTTTCTTTAAAAATAGGCTTGTCTGCGGTATTATTATAATCTCCTTTTGTTAAATAAGCTTTATCTTGAACTTCAACAACACGATGAGTTATAAAATCTTTATCAACTTTATATGTTATTACATCATTTACTTTAATTGTTTGATCATTAATTTTAAGAATTATAACATCTCCTTGATTAATATTTGGTGACATACTATCACTTATTACTTTAAAAATAGTATAACCAAAAAAATTAGGGTATTCTTTTTTCATTATATTTAATTGAACAAAATTAAAAATAACTATTATTGTTACAACAATAATAAACATTTTTAAAACCATCTCTAAAAATTTAATAAATTTATTAAATACCCTTTTCATCTTAACCACCTAAATATTGGAGCAATCTAATTGTTATTGGAATTTCTAAAACGGGATTTAGTTGATTAGCATATACTGAATCTGAAGAATTATCATCATCATTATTCCAAACAAAATCCACTCTAATTACTTCATTTTGACCAGCCAATACTTTAGTCAAAGGAATTACTCCTCTATACTTATTTGTATCAATTTCTTCAAGATTTAAATTTGTATCAACATTTTTAATATTCGTTAAAAATATTTGTTCATTATTCAAAGCTAAAAAATCTAATTCTATTTCATATTCAATCGCAACTTCTGATCCTGTTGGATTAATAATTATTTCAAAATATGCACTTAATCCAGGCGCGGCTTTCCCTGGTACAACTGCAGTATTTGTCGTCCAAAAAACATTTGGAATATTAAAAGTATTAGTCTCACCAATAATCTGACTACCATTAACTTCTATTTGCCAATCAGCTATTTTTCCTTCAACTTGGCCTTGAATATTACTTTCAAAAATACCATAACTATCTACAATAGTATAGATTAGTACTATTAAAAAAAGAAAGGCTCCAATTTGAAGTATCTTTTTCATTTTTTCGCCTTATTTAATTCAACTATTAATAAATATAATTCATATATGAATAATATTAAAATTGGAACTATTACTATAATCAAGAATACCCACTTTGATGTTAAAAAACCTAAGAAAGTACCAACTCCTGCATAAACAACTGCTGTTTCTCCTTTACCAATAATACTTTTATCACCTAAGATATATTCATTACTCATTATAAATGAATTAATTCCGTCTTGACCCTTACTTAACTCATTTATTTTCCCATAATTAACAACTGATCCATCTTTATTTTTTTCATAGAAAAAAACATGATCACCAACTTTATATTCCGAATTAGGATTTTTCTTAACAACTAATAAATCACCTTTTTTATATTTATCTAATTTATTTGTCATTACTAAAAATGTCTTATCACCCATAACAGAAACATTATATTCATTATAGTTTAATAAATATATTGTTAATACTATATCTAAAAGTAAAACTAATCCGATAAATGTCCAAAACATCACTTTTTTAAACTTTTTCATTCTTCTCCACCTCTATTTTCACTCTACTTTAATTATACAACATATTATTAATTTTGTGAAATATTTTTATCAATGTTTTTGATTATTTGATCTATATTGTAATAATCAACTATTGTTTGATAATCAATTTTTTCTAATTTTTTAATTTTATTATAATTATCTAAAATACTAACTGTATTATATATTTTATCCAAATTGGAAATATCTAAATCTTCTTCTGTTATTTTTATATTATGTAGTTTATATTTGTCACAAATTATTTCTTCAACATTATAACCATTTCTAAAATCTAAATGATTAAGTATATTATTAAAAGGATTAGTATATATATTACTTAACTCTTGATAATTTTCAAATATCTCTTTATTACTTAATTCGTTATTCAAATTTATAATTATTTTATTAAAATATTTCCAATATGATTGTAAAAAGCCAATTATATCTAATAACTTTGAATTATTATCAAAATTTTGAATTAGTTTTTCTTGGTAATAAACCTCATCATATTCTTGATATAACTCATTTAGACGATTAATATGTTTTTCTATTGTTTTTTGTTTTCTAATCTTATTATCTAATTTTAATATTTCTTTTAAAATTTTATTACTAGATATCTTTTTATCTTTTACTTCTTCATAATTGGTTTTTATAGTATCTAATACTTCTTTATATTTTAGATAATCTTTATATTCATTTAAAGTATATCGAAGATTTTCAATTACCACTTCTTTATTACCTAGTTCAGTGTCGATTAATGTAGGGGTTAATGAAACAATATTTTTTTCTTCATAATCTTTAAGACCTAATTTATTTTTAACAAATTTTTGAAGATATATTTTGGAACTACGATATTCATTATTATGATTATTAATAAGTTCTTTTTGATATAAAGCAAATAATTCTTGATAATTATATTTTTTTGTTTTTTGATATTTGCTTAAATAATTATCAAATTCTTTTTGATGTTTAAAATATAAAGAACGAATATTTAATTGAATATTGTGAATTAATTTTGGACTTTCCCAGTAAAATTTTTCAAATACTTCTTTTGATTTTTGATAATTATAATTATTATAATCTATTATTGTATTCATATAAAGATTTTCGATTTTTCCATAATAAAAATCTGACTCAGTTAAATTAATCCCTACTTGTTCAAATATTTTGATTATAGTAATTAATGATTGATTAATTTCAGTTAATTCAAGCTCTTGTTCTGGTTCTAATTTAGATAATAAATAATCTAAATTAAATTTTTCAAAAGATGTAGTTAAAGGATTAAATAATTTTAAATCTTTTTTATATTCACTTAAATCTTTAATTACTATATCTTCAGTTTTTAAATTATCATCAACTATTTTATTTCTTTGTTTCATTTCTGATATTACTTGAATTAAAACTCGATTATAATTTGCATATATTTTGTTTGCTTCTTTTATATATTTTCTTGTATTATTAATATTATTTTTAGGTAAGGCTGATAATACTTCTAAAGATATATCAAGACTAGAATTTAATTTATTCTTCATTTACCTTTACCTCTAAAGATTTTATATCTTTATCTAACTTAGTTAAAAAATCAATAAGTAATTCATATATTTCTATTAATTCTTCATTACTAATATTAACTAAATCTAAACTATCCATAAGTCACCTTACCTTATTATTATATAATTATATACTTCTCCAATATAACTATCATTATCATATAAAGAGAATGTTAAACGATATGTACCAGTCACTAAATTTTGTTTAGCATTAAAATCAAGTGAATAATTGGCAATTGGATTATTAGCAATTAAATATTCATATTTATCCGGATCACCAATTGCAGAATAATTAATACTAAAATAATCTTTTAAATTAACATCTTCATATGTTAAATCATATACTTCATCATATTTTCTTCTTTTTAAAGATACACGAAGATTAGGATTTGCAAGTCCTGATTCATATTCTAAATTGACAATAACCATATTACTATTTATCATTGTTAATCCAGTTTCAGCATTAATTGTTTTATATTTTTCATCAATAGTTGTACGAAGTCCATAAATTGAATTTAAAACATTTAATGTAACTGTCTTTGTATCTGATGAAACATTTCCAAAGTATATTCCATCAACTGAACCAAATGATTCAACTTTAATTGTATAAGTTCCAGATGGAATATTAGCATTTTTAGTATCAATTACTATTTTAGATGCTGCGTTCGCGACTTTAGGCGCGATATTAACTCTTACTACCCCATCCATTCGTGGGTAATAAGTTATATTACCAACTTTAAATGTAACACCTAATAAGTCAGCAGAATTTAATTGAATATTATTTTCATCAAATACTGTTATTTTCAAACCTAATTTTTGATAGAAATAAGTTGTATCATGAATTGCTAATCCACCTACTGTTTGTCGAACAAAATTAGTTGTAACATTTAAATTAGTTGCTTCACCAACATATATATTTGGTTTACTTAAGCTAGTATTGATTTGAATTTGAGCATCACGATTATGATGGATATTATAAGTTAAATTTGCATAATTAATACCTAAAATACCTATCATTGTTTGTTCTTGATCGTCTCTAAGTTCAATTATTAAAGTATTATTTAATTGATCAGCAGTAAATTCAGCATCATAAAAATCAACTATGAAAATAAATTCTTCACTGGCATATTCACCAACAGAATCATAATATAAATTGTTCATCGTCGCATCATCAAAGTTATTATTTGATGATGTAGAACCCATCTTAATAAATTTTGATAATTTATATGATGCTTCATTATGCATGTTAAATTCATTTGTTGCGTCAATTACATCCTGAGCACTGACAACATAGTAATAATATGTTGGAGTTGAAGTTGAAAAGTCAATCATAGTAATTTTTGTTGCTTCTGGTAAAACATATGTCGATACTAAAGCACGATGATAACCTGTTTTATAAATTGATTGATCACTTTCAATATATAATGAATAATAAGCACTTAATTTTGAATTATCAGTTATATTTGTTTGAGTTGATACAAAGAAACCATGTTCTTCTCCTGGAGTCATTCCTCCTTCATATTCATTTGAACTAAATAACTCTCTTGTAATATTAACATTTATATTAACTCTTTTTACATCATTAGTTAAATCATCAATCGGTCTTATAGCTAATAATGAAATTACTACTGTTCCAACTGAACCAGCAGTTTGTAAATTTTTAGAATGATATAAATTAAATAATAATGTTGGAACAATTGGTGAGTTTTCACCAATATAATCGTATGTACCAACAATAGGAGTATCTGGATCTGTTAAAAATGTTGTTTCTCCAACAGTAATCCAACCAGTATTACTACTTCTTAAAACTAAACTCATCTTTGTATCTGCAGTATTATCTGGAGATATTCTTGGAATATCATATTTATCTACTAATTCAACATCTGGGTTTAAACTATTATAATTAACCCCTAATATTGTAAATGTAGTATTAGGTTCTGGAGAATTAATAAGTGATAACTCATAAGTTCCTAATGTTGAAAATTTTGAAGCAATTAAATCAACATCATAAGATTGAACAGCTTCACCAATTACCCACATATAATAGTTTGAACTTTCTGGTGTTGGTTCAATATATTTAACTTCTATATAACCTGTATTTTCTTCATTATCATAATTTGAATAAAAACCATCTATTTCAATATCATGATCAACAGCATGACGTCCTAAAACATAAGAACCACTTGAGAACAAATATAAGTCTCCAGTTGATACTGAATCACCATGATCATAATTTCTTGAATAAAGCCCTTCACTTACATTATTGTTAAAATCTCTTACATACATTCCAAAAAATGACATTCCTTCAACTAATCCATATGCTGTAACTGCTTCATTTTGAGCAATATTAATATTTTTTCCTTCTAAAGCATAAACTCGATTATCAACATTTTTAGTTATTACACCATCAACAATACTAACTGCCGCTTTTGTTTCTACTCCTGCAACATCAACTAAACTAAGAAAATTTTGTAATAAGTTAGTTCCTGTTTCTAAATAAATTGTTGAATTATTTTTTAATTTTAATGTTTCAACACGACTAAATGAGAATAAAACACTTGAATATTCATTTGTTCTATCTGTCGCTCCAAATAATTCTATTACTGAATTATTCATAGTAACAATATCTGCTCTTTGGATTGAAATATTTCTTTTATGATTAGTATTAGTTCCATAATCATTAATATTAATATAACTATATCCTGTTGTAGAAGAAGCGTTTCCACTTCCAAAAATTGAACCAGAAATTATTATATTATTAGTTGGTGTATCTGTTATATTGATTTCTATTCCTTTAGTAACACTGATAAATGAGAAGTCATAGTTTTCATCACCTGCAGCGTTTGCTTCTCCTCCACCAAATACTGTTCCACCAATCGAAATTTCACTGTTAACTAAAGTTGCTATATCACCAATATTAACTTCAACTGTTCCATATACTACAGAAGTATTAGCTCCTCCATAAACATTTTTACCGATTGTTGCTCCAGCTATATTTACAACTCCGCGTGAGTTATTTATCTCTGTAGTTCCAGTAGCAGCAGCATTACCACCACCAAAAACATGATACCAATAATCGCATTATTTTCAATATTTAATGTTGTATTACCTTGAACAATTGCAGTTGCCCCTTTTCCACCCGCATAAACACTATCTCCTATATTAGAATTAGAAATAAACAATGATGTATTTCCACTTACAATACCGTCTTTGCCACCACCATAAATTTCATTTGCAACTATTGTATTACTAATATCTAAGTTAGTGCTTCCAGAAACATTCGCTTGATTTCCTCCACCATAAATATCATAATTTATTGTTCCACTTGTTGTTGTTATATTTGAATTAACTGTTATTCCACCTGCATTATTACCACCATATATATAATCAATTGTTGGGCTACCACTTACTAAGATATTACTTACATTAACTGTTCCATTTTGATTTGAACCACCATATATAATACCTATAGTTCCAGAATTAACATTTACTGTTGATGTGGCAACTGAAGCATAATTTCCACCACCATATATATAATCTATTTTTGAGTTAACCTCATTAATTGTAACTATACTCGTTGTTGAATCAGCTTGATTTCCACCACCAAAGATAGTTTTAACAGAACCTGAGTCTACTAAAATATTTGTTGTAACTGTTGATCCACCTTGATTATTGCCACCATAAATAGTAGTTACTTCACTTCCTTGGAGATGAATGTTTGAAGTTGGAACATTCCCACTGTAATTTGAACCTCCGAAAGCAGTTTTAACAACTCCTCCATTTAAATCGATATTAGTCTCATTTGTAATCGAAGCTCTCTCGCCTCCACCATATAAGTTTGTAATCGTTGACCCGTTATTTACAGTTATATTTGTCGTATCCGCAGCGGCTAATTTTCCTCCGCCATATAGGTAAGTTATCGTTCCCCCATTTGTAACTGTATTAGTAGTTGCTGTTTTCCCACCGGCATTATTCCCTCCATAAAGATTGGCAATCGTGCCTGAATTAACAACAATATTCGAAACCGGAACTTCACCACTTTGATTTGATCCACCAAAAAGATTAGTAACCGTTGTGCCATTAGCTTGAATATTTGTTTGAGTAGTTACATCAGCACTTTCTCCACCACCATAAACATTCGGTGCTGACCCACTTGTCAAAGTAAGATTGGTCATCCCCGTAGTTGCTAGTTTGCCACCTCCATAAACATTGGTTAGATTTCCTCCTATTACTGTAATATTCGATGTAGTTGTTATACCACCAACGTTATTACCTCCATAAACATTAGTTGCTTGACCACTTGTTAAAGTAATGTTCGATTTATTTACATCACCACTTTGATTAGATCCACCAAAGATATCAACCGTCGTTGCCCCATTTAAATATATAAAAGTATCATTACCAGATACTCGGTTTCCGCCTCCATAAACATTGGCTATTGTTCCACCATTTAAATGAATAGTTGAATTTCCCAGCATCGTTCCCGCTATATCATTACCACCAAAAAGATTAGAAATAGTCCCATCATTAACCGTTATATTAATATGACCAGCAACATAAGGATTTAATCCTACTTCTCCTTTACTACCACCAAACACCGAGCCTGATACTTGAACATTATTAATAACCATTGTAATGCCATTAGTTGATAGATTCGGATTTTGGGTAGCTGTATTCACAGAACCATAAGCACTGCCTCCGTAAATATTATTGGCAATAATTGGAATCGAATTTTCACTACCAACTGTTATTGCTATTTTATCTCTTATATAAGTACCATTATTAGTTGAATTTTGATATTCACCTCGACCCCCTCCATAGATAGAATCTAAAAAATTACCACCAATAATGCTTAAGTTAACATCGCCATAAACTGTTCCTAATGTATTGCTTCCTCCATATAAAGAACCTCTTATTTCTCCAGCCTTTGTAGTAATATCAATTGTAGCTTTAACAGAACTGTTACCAGAACCATTATTATTACCTGCTCCATATAAAGAACCTTTAATTAGTCCTCCTAAAACTTTCAAGTTAGAATATGCTTGATTATTACCACTGGAAATCCCTACTGCTCCAAAGTTTCCGCCTCCATAGACATTGTTATTTATCGTTGCATGATCAGCAACTATAATATTGGAGTTAGATGATGAGCCGATTGAAGGATAACCAACTCGGCCATTACCAATCCCAAAAACCGAACCTGCTTCTGCTCCGTAAATAGTTAGATTATTATCAACATTTGCTTGATTACCGATTATTCCAGTCCCACCAATATATATAAATGAACTACCCATTACAGTTCCATCACTTGCTGCCCCCTGATAACCATTTGAACCTCCAAAAACACTATAGTTTATAGTCCCACCAGTTACTTGAATAATACGATTTCCATAAGTTGGCGAAGTCCCCGCTCCCCCGATAACAACATCGACTTGCCCACCGACTATTGCCATATGAGTATCATTTTGATCACGCATACTAGAGCTACTCAAAGGACCACCGATGAGATTATATATCTTTCCACCTTCGACCTTAACTGCTCTTAGGGCATTATGTGAACCATATGATCGACCTCCAACATAAATACCAGTTGTATAATCATATCTACTAGTTCCAAAATCACCACTTTTAACAATCAAATCAAACATTTTTGAGTTTCTACTTGAAGAATAAACATTGCTTCCCCAAGACCCTGAAGCACAGAAATATAATTCAAAATTATCATTATTACCAGCTGCTCGATCATAATCATTACCATAAATTCCCTTAGCTTCGATATATACCGTTCCTGAAGAAGTTGCACCATTACTTAAACTAAGTGTTGAATAAATTCCCGATTCAATTATAAGTCGATATTTAGAACTATTAGAGGAGTTTCCTGTTGAACTATTATTTCCTCCAAGGACAGTTACGAAAGTTGTGTTAAGTCCACTGGAAAGAATACCACGACCAATTCTTAAGTTTTTCCAATTACCATAAAAAACCCCACTTGAACGTGTACTACTTGTAGGGTTATTATTATTTCTTCTAGAACCAGAATTGATTGTAATATTTTCAATATTAGTATCGTTATATGCATAAACATATGTTCCTGGTGACCATGTAGAATTATAATTTGCTCCATTATGAACACTTGTTAAAGTAAAAGGCTTGTTTTGATTACTTTGCCAGGCTCCAGTTGTATTCGTATTAGCAACTATTATATTAGTATCTCTAGTTACTAAATAATAATAAGTTGCATTTATATCGACTAATTCTGGAGTGCCATTCTCATCATAATATTTAATTAATTCGTAGACATCACAGCTGTTTCCTGTATTACAATTTCCACTTAAAGCATTCCCATAATAATCATAATAGCCAACTACTGAAGAACCTCGAGGAATCGATTTAATTCGGTAATAAGAAACCATATTATAAGTAGCATCAAAGCCATTAACATACTCAGATACTGAAGTTGGTGGTGGTAATGTATTTGGATTTAACCAAACCATAGTTCCACCTCTTAATTCATAATATTCAGAATTGGAATCATATTGTTCTCCATCAATTAATTCATAATAAGTACAGCCCCACCAACTATTACATGTACAATTGTTTTGTAAAACTCCTGAAGAGTTATATAATCCAGTACAACTTTCTCTTCTAGATAAATTTCTAAGTTTAAA
>CAYFQA010000019.1:0-10499 GCA_964345145.1 uncultured Muribaculaceae bacterium
CACTTACTAAAGATATTATTGTTAGAATTTATGATTTATATTTTAATGGCAATTCATATCAAAAAATAGCTAATACCTTTAATGAAGAAAAGGTAAATAATAAAGATAATTGGAGAGATTCAACTATTCTAAATATTATTTCTAATGAAGTATATAAAGGAGATTATGTTCACGGCAAAAGAACTAAAAATCCGAGCTATTATAAAGATGTTGTTGAAGGATTAGTATCAAAAGAAATGTGGGAAAACTGCCAAGTTCAGAAAAAGAAAAATTCTAGAAATTATATGAGAACTCAAACTTATCTATTTTTACAAAAATTAAAATGTCCTAAATGTGGAAGAATTTTAGGTGGTAGAGCTTCACATAAAATTAAAGCTGATAAATGGTATTACTATTATGGTTGTGATAAATGTAAAAACAATATTAAAGAAGAAGTTTTAGAAAAAGATATTAAAGAATTATTAAATGATATTTTTGAATATGATGCAGTTGTCAATGAGTTCTTTTTACCAGTTTTAAGAAACAAAATAGATAATCCTAAGGAAATATATGCAAGGGACTTGGAAAGACAAGTTTAATAAACTATTAGAATTTTTGCAAGATAAATTTTTTAGTTACAATAAAAACTATGAAAATGTTATTAATGATTTATATCAAGAAGATATTCTTAATAGTGATGATATCGAATTTATTGAAAATGGTTATAGCAATTCAAATGAAAAAGATGATTTTAAATATAGATTTTAATTTAAAATTAGTGTATAATCAATACAAGGAGGAATAAAATGACTAAAGAAGAAAAATTAGAATTAGCTAAAAATTTTTATGACAAACTTAATTTAGAAAATACAACCTTTGAAATAAAGAGAGATGATGAAATTCTTGCAGATTATGTTTGGATACCTGATATGCGTGGTCCTGGAGGATTAATTATAGGTGATAATGGAGAATTATTATTTTGTCAATCTGCAAAGGGTTTTGATTTTTGGAAAGAAGAATATAAAAAAGGTATGAGAAGCTCTGAAATAGACGAGAAAAGTGAATCAGTATTTACAAGCTATGTAGGTATGGAATTTGATGAAATTAAAAACTTGATTAAAGAAAAAACCACTTTATTGCAATCAAAATTATCTGGAAATATTGATGAGAAAGAGAAATCTAATGAGGGCTACTTATTTTGGAACTGTAAAATGATTTTAAGAAATATATGTATGGCTTCTGAAAAACTAATTAATAAATTTAAAGATGAATTATCAAACGAAGAATACAATGATTTTGCAAAAAAATGTGAAATTATAAAAGCAGATGAAAAAGGTTGGATTGATATGAAATCAATTGAATCGACTTTTAAAAAAGCATTTAATGTGGAAACTGAAAAAGATTCAATAAAATAACTTTACCAAAATGTCCTAAGTGTGGAGATACATTAATGTTTTTGATGCCAGATGGTAGAAAATTACATTGTAACAAATGCAATAAATATTATTTAAATGATAATGGTAATGTTGGCGATGAAACATCAACTCCATACACAAATAAAGATGTTCTATATTAATAAATTCCAAAATATGTTAAAATAAATGTAGAAATTAATTGTTTATCAATTATTATGAGTGGTTTCAAATACACTTTGTTATCGCTCCAAATAAAATTAAACCTTGTAATTACAAGGTTTTTATTTTGTAAAAATATTTTTGGTAGATTGGTAGATTTTTTGGTAGATTGAACGATATAGTGAACGATTTCGCTTTTAGATATTAAAATAACATAGTTAGAATTTTTTATTGTTTTATTATCCATATTCCTTTTTTTGTCGGTCCTTTTCGTTCTACTATTTTCATATCAACTAATTCTTTTATATTTCTTTGAATTGTTCTTGTATTAACATTTAATAGATTTGCAAGTTTATTTTGAGTAATCGATGGTTCTTCTTTAATTAGTTTAATGATAGCGTTTTGAGTTTCAGATAACATATTATTGATGCCACTTTTTTGATTTTGGAAATCATTTTTATTAAAAGGAAAAGTAAGCCTAATAAAGTTTGGAAAAAATTCAAAAGATTTTTTATCATAACTTTTAAGAATCCTTATTATTCCGGTACCCATTTGTTCAACTAAATCCAAATCATTAAAAACTTTTATTAGTTCTTTATTTTTAGGAAGAGAGTATCCTTCTAAAAATTCTTCTTCAGTAATTGATGGTTGTAAACCACTATTTGATGATATTACTAATCTATCATTAAACATTTCAAATTTTGGAGCATATTCATTTGACCAATCATTATGAACAATAGCATTTACAACTCCTTCTCTAACCGCAGCAAAATCATACATTTTTATTTCTTGTCTTTCTGGATATTCTATTTTAGTAAAAATCTTGTTTTCGATTTCCAGTTTGTTAAGTGGTTTTCAATTAAATTAACTGCATCAATTCCTTCGTATTTTCCAAATCTTATTGAAATAGTATTATTATCAGCAAGTAAATAAGCGTTATAATTAAATTGATCATTATCCGTATATAATTCTAATTGTTTTAAAAAATTATTGTTAATTTCAAATCCTTTTTCTTCATAAAAGATTTTTAATTGATTCCATATATTTTTTATATTCTTAAAGTAATTCATCATAAAAACTTAAATATCTTTTTATTAATTTTAGAAACCTTTTATACTTAAACGTTTTTTTAAATTTCTCAAATGTCTCTTTAGTTATTTCTTTTTTATTAGAACCATGCCAATAATTCATAAAAGCAATTTGACGATCTTTCATTGTTTCTTTTTCAAAATCTTCAGAATTATCTATAAAGGATTTTAATCCGAATCTGATATCTTCTTTTAAAAAAACATTGTCTAAATTACCGAAAAACACATCAACCATTATTTTAAAATCCGGACCAAAATCATCTGCATAACTCATTTCAATCGGTATATTTAAATCTAAAACTATTTGATTAAAAAATTTTAACAATAGTTCTTTAGTTTTACAATCAGATAAAAATTTATAATATGATTTTATTCCTTCTAAATTATTATAGATTATAAAATGTGTATTATTAACATTTTTACTTATAGTATCACGATACTCTTCGCCAAATAATTCAGTATACGCATCGATAACAACCGGTAAATATTTATCAAAATTAATATTTAAAATATCCATTATGTCCACCAAAACTCTTTCTTAATTTTTTTATTTGATTTAATGAGAATTCTGATGGTTCAATGACAACGATATCATAATCGTTTAGTTTCTCAATCTCATTATTATTTAGACCAAGAAAAACGCCATACTTTTTTATCTCTTTTTTTGATATATCATCAGTATTATTACTAGATATTTCTTCTTGATCTTTTTGTGAAGAAAAACTTTTATCAATTTTAGAATCTTTTAATAATTTAGAGTTTTTATTGTTGAAAAATATAATTATTAATACACTAATTATAATTAAAAGAATAAATAAAAATTTGTTTTTAGATGTTTATGAAGATTGGCCAGATGAACGTTGGATAGATGTATCATCTTCTAGATGGCAAGATTTTATCGTAAATGAATTAGGCAAAAATTATGCCAATATGGGCCTTAATGGTTTTTTTATAGATAATACGGATATTTATTATCAATATCCAAATAATAATATATTTAAAGGCTTACAAGACATTTTAAAAGGTTTAAGAAAATATAATTTAACTATTATTATCAACGGTGGAGATACTTTTGTTACAAAATGTCTTAACAAAAATATAGCATCATCTTTATTTGATGGAATAAATCAAGAAACAGTATTTACTAAAATTAATTTTGATAACAAAAGTTATGGTAAACAAAAAGAAAGTGAAACCACTTATTTTAAAAATTATCTTTTAAAAGTTAAAAGACAAGGTTTATCAGTTTATTTACTTGAATATAATGCAATTAAATCTCTTAGTAAGAAAATTGATGATTATTGCCAAGTAAATAATTTTCTTTGGTATAACGCTAAGGATATAGATTTAAGATAGTAAAAAAATAAAACATCAATGATGTTTTGTTTTTAATATCCAAAAGCTTTTAAATCCTTATCCAAACTTGTAATATTATCTGCTTCAGTTATTGCATAAATAGCAGTGTTTTCCAAATAAATAAATACAAAATATTTATCTTCTGAAATTATATTAGTTCTTGCATAATTATTTTCTTTATATTCTTTAGCAGAAATTATTTTATCTTTTTTTTCATCGAATATCGATTGAAACACTTTATAAAAATCCTCTGCTTTTTTTATATCATCAAAAACAATAAATTCTATAAAGTTTTTGATATCAGAACTTGTAATTACATACATGTGCTCTATTTCAGCATTTTTTTTAATTTGTTCTTTTGTAACATCTACTGCTCCATAGTTCATTTTATCAGCTTTGGCCAAAAACTCTTCAGCAGTAAGTGCCTTACGACTGCTGCAGCTAGTAAATAATATTAATGCAATTATAAGTATTATTGTTTTTTTCATTATTTCACTTCCATATTTATTATAAACTTTATAAAATATTAAAACAACTTTAAATTATAGATTTTTGAGGTTAAAATGTATTATATTATTTCTAGTAGATTTTATGAAAGAAATATTTACTAAACAAATTCCTAATATGTTAACAATATTACGCATTATCTTGGTGATAATTGCTTTCTTTTTAATTATCGATAAAATGATGTTTATTGGTGTAATCATCATTATCATAGCCGCGATTACAGATTTTTTGGATGGATTTTTAGCCAGAGCTTTAGATGCTCAATCGATATTAGGGGCAAAGATGGATCAAATTGCTGATAAATTATTTGAAATACTTATTAGTATTGCAATTATTATTTGTGGTAACTATTTTCTTATTTCAACCATGGTTTTAGAATTAATATTTGCAGGACTAATAGTTTATAAAATGTTTAAACTAAAACATTGGGCCGTTTCTACTAAAGCCGGCAAAGTAAAAACAACATTATTATTTTTAACAATTATATTTGGACTTTTAAAGCTAATTGATCCAAATTCAACAATTATGGAAACATCATTTTTAATAATATGGGGAATAGCAACTATATTTCAATTATTCGCTAATTTAAAAATTGTTTTAGAATATAGCAAAGAAAAGAAAAGTATTGAGCTTTCTGCTTCTAAATAAAAACTATTAAGTTAATTCACTTAATAGTTTTTTTTCATCCCATATTTCTATATTTAAGTCTTTTGCTTTTTCATATTTACTACCAGGATCTATACCAGCAATAACTAGATCTGTTTTTTTACTAACAGAGCCGCTTACTTCACCACCTGAGTCTTCTATAATTTTTTTGAGTTTATCTCTTGTATAATTTGTAAGTGTTCCAGTTAGAACAACTTTTTTATGATTAAATACTTCATATATTTCACCCGAATCAACAATATATTCAAAGTTAATACCTAAACTTTTTAATTTGTTTATTTCTTTTAAATTTTCTTCATTTCTAAAGTATTCAACAATGTTTTTTGCAAGTATTGGACCAATATCATTTGTATTTTGCAATTCTTCTTCAGTAATGTTAATAATATTATCAATATTTTTATATTTTTGCGATAATATTTTTGCTGTTTTCTCTCCTATACCTTTTATTCCCAAACCAAATAATATTTTTTCTAAAGAATTACTTTTACTTTTTTCAATTGAATTTAATAAGTTATTAATACTTTTTTGTCCAAAGCCTTCTAAAGTAATTAATTCTTCTTCATGTTTATTTAAATTATAGATGTCAGAAAATTTAGTAATTAAATTTAAATTATAGAAATCTTCAACTATTCTTTCACCTAAGCCTTCAATATTCATTGCATTTCTACTTGTAAAGTGAATTAAACCTTCAATGTTACGAGCCGGACAATTTTCGTTTGGACATAAATAATCTATTTCACTGCTGGATTTAATAAGACTTGTATTACAAATAGGACAATTTTCAATCATATGAATTTCTTTTTCTTCTCCTGTTCTTCTTTCTTTGATAGGTCCTAAAACTTCAGGAATGACATCTCCTGCTTTTTGCAAATAAACAAAGTCACCTATTTTTAAATCTAATTTATTTATATAATCAATATTATGCAATGTTGCTCTTTGAATTGTACTTCCTGCCACTTTTGCTGGACTTAAAACTGCATTAGGAGTTATTTGACCAGTTCTACCAACAGTAAAAATAACATCTTCTAACTTAGTAATTGTTTTTATAGCTGGAAATTTATAGGCAGTAGCCCATTTTGGGTATTTATTTGTATAACCTAATAGATTTTGATTACTTAATTCATTAACTTTTATAACAATTCCATCTATTTCATATGGCAAATCATCTCTTTTTTCTGACCATTTTTTAATATACTCTAATACTTCTTTAATATTGTTTAAAACTTCAAAATTTGGATTAACTTTAATACCTAATCTTTTCAATTCATCCAAATTATCTTTTTGATTATCTTTTAAAGGTGTTACAACATGATATAAAAAAGCATCTAATTGTCTTTCTTTAGTAATTTTACTATCTAATTGTCTTGCTGAACCAGCCGCAGCATTACGTGGATTTTGAAATAAAGTTAAATTATTTTGTTTTCTTTCTTCATTTAATTTTTGGAAATTATCTTTAGTCATAAAAATTTCTCCACGAACTTCCAAATCAATGTTTTCATTTAATTTTAAGGGAATAGTTTTAATTGTTTTTACATTATGTGTAATATCTTCTCCAACTTCTCCATCACCTCTAGTTGCTCCAGAAATAAGCACTCCTTTTTCATATTTTAAAGATACTCCCAAACCATCTATTTTTAACTCACATAAATAGTTATAATTAGCTATTTCTTTTTTTATTCTTTCATCAAAAGCTAAAATTTCATCTTCATTAAAAACATTTGCTAAACTCATCATACTAACTGAATGAGTAATCTTATTTAAATCACCACTTATTTTTGTTCCAATTCTTTGAGTTGGGCTATCAGCTTGTCTTAATTCTGGATATTTTTCTTCTAAATCTATTAACTCATGAATATAATTATCAAATTCTGCATCAGTTAAAGTAGGGTTATCCAATACATAATATTCATAATTGGCTTTATTAATTATTTCAACTAACCAAGCAATTCTTTCTTTCATTATTTCACCTTCTTTATACTTTTATGATTTTTTAATAGCTTCTTTAATCCAGCTTTAAAAGCAATAGATACTAAATCACCATCTACACTAATTACTGTTCCCAAGCCATATGTATCATGTTCAATAATATCGCCTTTACCTAACTCAATTGCTTCATCAGTATACATTTCATCATAATTAACTTCATCCTCTAACTTTTCTTTACTTTCTATTAATTCTTTTTCTATTTCTTTTATAAATCTACTTGGTGAATTAATTTGTTCTTTCCCATATAAAAGTCTTCTTTTAGCATTAGTTAAATATAATCTTTCTTTAGCTCTAGTTATACCTACATAACATAATCTTCTTTCTTCTTCTAATTCTTCATTATCATCAATAACATTATAATTAGGAAATATTCCTTCTTCCATTCCAATTATAAATACAATTGGAAACTCTAATCCTTTAGCAGAATGAAGAGTCATTAAAGTTAAGGCATTAGAATCTTCTTTTCTTTCAGCCATATCACTAACTAAACTTATACTTTCTAAGAAATCATTTAAATTAACTGAGCCAGTTTGTTCTTCAAATGCATAACTAATACTTTTAAATTCCATTAAGTTTTCAATTCTTAATTCTGCTTCTAAAGTACGTTCATTTTCTAATTCTTTAATTATCCCTGTTTCTTCCAGAACTAATTCAATTAATTCTGTTAAAGAAAGACTTTCACTTTCTTTTCTTAAATTTTCAATTAATTCTTTAAATTCTAATTCTTTAGGTGTACTTAAAGCATCATATAGTAAAATATTCTTTTCTCTTGCTATACTTTCTAATCTATTTATTGAAGCTTCTCCAATCCCTCTTTTAGGAACATTAATTATTCTTCTTAAACTAATTTCATCTGCAGGATTATCAATAATTCTTAAATAACTAATTAAATCTTTAATTTCTTTACGACTATAAAAGTAAAAACTTCCAACTATTTTAAATGCTATATTTTTTTTCAATAATTCTTCTTCAAATATCCTCGCTTGAGCATTCGCGCGATATAAAATTGCTATATCAGAAAGATTATAACCATCTTGTAGTAAATTATTAACTTCTTCTAAAACCAAAGTCACTTCATGTTTACCATCATAACTTCTTAAATACTTTATTTTAAATCCTTCACCCTTATTACTCCAAAGCTTTTTTTCTTTACGAGTTTTATTATTTTTAATAACTGAATTTGCAGCTTTTAAGATTGTATTTGTACTACGATAATTTTGTTCTAAAATAACTACTTCAGCATCAGGATAATCTTTTTCAAAATTTAATATATTCATATAATTAGCTTGTCTAAAAGCATATATAGATTGATCAGAATCTCCTACTACAAATATATTTCGATATTTACTTGCTAGTAACTTAGCAAATTTATATTGGACCATATTTGTATCTTGATATTCATCAATTAATATATATTTAAATCGTTCTTGATAACGCTCTAAAACTTCCTTATCATGTAATAATAAATTAGTTGGTAATAATAATAAATCATCAAAATCAACAGAATTATTATTTTTTAAGGTATCACAATATTTTTTATAAATACCAACTATTTGTCTTTCAATTGGTGTATTTAATAAATTAATCATTTCACCTTCATCTAACATTTCATTTTTAATAAAACTTATTTTATTACGAACATAATAAGGACTTATTTGTTTGCTATCGATGTTTAAGTCTTTTAAAATTCTTTTAATAATTGTTAAAGAATCATCACTGTCAATGATAGAAAAATTAGATGTAAGACCTAATTTTTTAACATTTTCTCTAATTATTCTTACTCCTAATGAGTGAAATGTACTAATAAATGTTTCATGACCATCAACTAATATATCTACTCTTGTTTTCATTTCTTTAGCTGCTTTATTAGTAAAAGTAATAGCTAATATATTATATGAATCAATTCCTTGATCAATTAAATAAGCAATTCTTGTTGTTAAAACTCTAGTTTTTCCAGAGCCGGCTCCTGCCATAACTAAACAAGGCCCTGATTTATGTTTAATAGCCATTAATTGTTGTTCATTTAAATTATATAAATAGTCCATTTCCATCACCACATTCTCTAATAACATTATATCAAAATTACTATTTAAAAAGTAGTAATTATACATATTATTACATATAAAAAGTCAACTCTTTCTAGTTGACTTTTTATTTTTCTCATCTTTTTTCATTTTATAACGACAAGAGAAATGAGTTATTGCTAATATTAAAGTAAGTCCAAATATAATTAATATCATTTCAACAAATATTGTTGTTATATCTGCACTTAGTCTATCCGTTGTCAATAAAATAACAATTGTAAAAGCAATATTCCAAACACTAAAACCAATTAAGGAACTTATTCCATAAATTGCTTTTTTCTTTTGAGATAAATAAATTTGAATTAATATTAATATTAATAGTAATGCTGCAAGTACTAAATATTGCATGTTATTCCTCCCATAAGTTATTTGGATATTCTCCGCTTTCTACTAATTTTTTTACTTCTTCGATTACTGTTTCTTTATCTTCTTGATATGTCATACCTAACCATTTAGCATTTGTACGACGAACTTGAACATTTCTTTCATTTGTTTGAATACATTTTTCAACTATTTCCGGAATTAAAAATTCTCCTTTTACTAAATCATTATTAGTTTTAAAGAAAGTTGCAAATTCACGATCTAAAACTTGAAATATATCTGGGGTAAATCCAAACATATTCATTGAAACTAAGTTATCGTCACTAACTGTAAATTCACTTTGACCACTTAATGGTTTTGCTGTGATAACTCCATCACTTTCTCTTTCAACAGAACTTTCAATAATACTTTTTAAATAACCATTTTCTTCATTACATATTCCTCTTTTAGCTGGTCCATACATGCTTAAAGTATTACTAACAATATACGCTATACAAGCCCATTCGTTTTTATCATTATTATCTAAAAATTCTGCAGCTTTTAAATAAGCATCTCTACCATAAAAATCATCAGCATTAATTACTGTAAATGGTTCTTTAATATGATGTTTAGCACTTAATATTGCATGACCTGTTCCCCAAGGTTTAACTCTTTCTTCAGGTGCAGTTGCATCCATCGGAATATCTTCCATTTTTTGAAATACATATTCTACTGGTATTTTATCTTCTACTCTCGCACCTATTGTTTCTTTAAAAATATCATAGTTTTCTTCTTTGATAATAAATACTACTTTTGTAAATCCTGCTTTAATTGCATCATAAATTGAATAATCGATTAAAAATTCTCCATTTGGTCCGATTGGTTCAATTTGTTTTAGTCCACCAAACCTACTCCCCATTCCTGCAGCCATAATTAATAAAGTTTTTTCCATAATTTCC
>CAYFQA010000019.1:10557-11049 GCA_964345145.1 uncultured Muribaculaceae bacterium
TAAATAGTCCATACTTTTTTATAATTATCCTTTTTACTATTATATTGATCATCCAATAACTTATTTATTTGTTTTATATTGAAGTACTTTTTAGCAATTTTACCATTAAACATTCTTTTAATTTCATTATAAATATCTTTTTCTTTCATCCATTCTCTTAATGGTACCGGAAAACCTAATTTTTTCTTATTATAAGATTCATTAGGTATATCTTTCTTAGCAGCCATTCTTAATGCTAATTTAGTATTTTCTTTACTTAATTTAGCGTTATCAGGTAAAGTTCTAGCTAATTTAAATACTTCAATATCAGTAAATGGTACTCGACCTTCTATTGAAGAAGCCATTGTCATTTTATCTGCTTTTTGTAATATATCTTTAATTAACCAAAAGTTAATATCGATTGCTTGCATCTTAATTACATCATTTTGACCTGCTTGTTCTTCATATACATGTTTGGTAATTTCTTTATTTTTAATTATATTATCTTTATTT
>CAYFQA010000020.1:0-2604 GCA_964345145.1 uncultured Muribaculaceae bacterium
TTAAGAAAAAAAAATAAAATTGATTTATGCTTTGAATATTTAATAAAAGATATAATAAATAATGAAAAATATTTAATGATAAAAGATATTCCTCATCATGGTACAACTGATCGTTATACACATTGTATAAAGGTTTCTTATCGTGCATATAAAATAGCTAAGTTTTTAAAAGCAGATGAAAAATCTGTTGCTAGAAGTGGTCTTTTACATGATTTTTATTATGAAATTCCTTATGACTGTGATAATGCTCATGAAAGAATGAAATTAATGGCTAAAGAACATCCTTATCTAGCAGTTGAAAATTCTAAAAAATATTTTGATATAAACTATATTGAAGAAGATGCAATTATTAGTCATATGTATCCAGCAAATTTAACATTGCCGAAATATAAAGAAAGCTGGATAGTATCTTTCGCTGATAAAGCGGTGAGTCTTGTTGAATTATCGTATCGCTTTCGTTATTCATTTAATATTATGACATTGTTTTTTATAAACTGGTTAATGAAATAAAAAAAGAACTAAAAATTGGTTCTTTTTTACTTTACATAAATAAAAAATAAATAAACATTTTTATATTATTAATGATATAATTATAAATAATAGAAGAAAGGAATGATTAATAAATGGAAATTGATGCTATTGGTGCTGGTTTAGCTATTGGGGTTTTTGTTTTTGCATTAATTGCTGCTGTTGTACAATATGTTTTAACAGGGTTATTGCTTACAAAACTAAATAAATTAATGTATGGAGTAAATACTCCACTAGCATGGATACCAATTGCTAATACTTTTTTATTAGGAAAGGTAACAGTTAATGAAACGTTTGGTTGGATCTTTGTTGGAGTTAGTTTCTTATTTGGTGCTTTAAGTTTTATTGAAGCGTTTAGTTTCTTATCAACAATAATTAGCTTAGCAACATATGGTCTACTTATTTATGCGTTTGTTAAGTATCTTGATTTAAAAAAGAAAGTAAATTCACCGTATTATAATCCACAAATGTATAATCAAAATATGGGTGGTCAACAAATGTATAATCAACAATCAATGAACAATCCACAAATGTATAACCAACAACCAATGAATAATCAGCCGATGGGAAATCAACAACCAATGAACAATCCACAAATGTATAACCAACAACCAATGAATAATCAACAAATGCAAAACCAACAACCGAATCCAAATGATTTTAATCAACAAATGCAAAACCAACAACCGAATCCAAATGATTTTAATCAACAACAATAAAAACTCGTAAAGAGTTTTTTTGTTATTCTTGCATAAATTATAATAAGGTACTAAAATGATTATGGGTCCTCATAGCTCAGTTGGATAGAGCAACCCCCTCCTAAGGGGTAGGTCGGTGGTTCGACTCCACTTGGGGACGCCATAATGAAAAAAAGACTTATAATTTAAGTCTTTTTTTGATTAATTAATTTTTTTTAAAAAAAGACTTGACAAACTCAACTGTTTTTAATAAAATGTTAATAACAGATGCAAGATCTGTTTAAAAATGTTCATTGTTATTAACAAAAAGTTAATAACAAAAAGAAAGAGGGATAGTATGAACAAAGAAAGATTAGAAAGATTGAAAGAATATAGAAAGTTATTAATCGTAGTTGATATGGTTAATGGTTTTGTTAGAGAGGGTAAGATGGCAGATAAGAATCTTGAAAGTATCATTCCAGAACAATTACGATTAATTGAAATGTTTAAGAATAATAATGATGGAATTATGTTTGTTAAAGATTGTCATGAATTAGGATGTAATGAATTTACTAAATTTCCAGAACATTGTGTAAAAGGTACTAGTGAAGCAAATTTAGTTGATGAATTTTTACCATATGAAAAAGAAGCAATAGTAATTCACAAAAATTCAACAAATGCAACAAAAGCACCAGGGTTTATGGAATATATTCAAAAAATGGAAATGTTAAAAGAAATAGTTGTTACTGGTGTATGTACTGATATATGTGTTTTACAACTAGCATTATCATTACAAAGTTATCTAGATCAAAATAATTTAGATATTAAACTAATAATGCCAAAGAATGCAGTTGGTACATATGATGCACCTGGTCATAACAAAGATGAATATAGTGGTATGGCATTTAAATTATCAAAAAATGCAGGAATTTACTTACCAGAAAAATATTAATAATAAGGAGAAAATGAAATGGAAAAAGAAAATAAAACATTGATGACTGACTTTTATGAATTAACAATGGCTCAAACATATTTTGATCAAGGACAAAAAGATGAAGAAGTATATTTTGATTTATTTTTTAGAGTTAATCCATTTGATGGTGGATATACAATTAGTGGTGGACTAGATAATATTATTGAATATATTGAAAATTTTAAAATTGGTGATAGAGAAATAAAATATTTAAAAAGCTTAAATCAATTTAGTGATGAATTTCTAGAGTATTTAAAAACATTAAGATTTACTGGTGATATATATGCAGTTCCTGATGGAACACCGGTTTTTCCTAATCAACCAATAGTAACAGTAAAAGCTAAAGTAATTGAAGCTCAGTTAATTGAGACAGCACTTTTAACAAATTTTAATCATGGTAGTTTAGTAACAACAATTGCTAAAAGA
>CAYFQA010000020.1:2626-5969 GCA_964345145.1 uncultured Muribaculaceae bacterium
GGAAATATTCCTGTTATGGAATTTGGGGCAAGAAGAGCTAGAGGTATTGATTCAGCAATTGAAGCAAGTAAATATTCTTATGTAGGTGGATGTGTTGGTACTTCTAATACATATGCTGGAATGGAATATGATATTCCAGTTCTAGGAACCATGGCGCATTCATTAGTAACTAAAGAAGATACAGAATTTGAAGCATTTTTAAAATATGCGAAAAGTAATCCAAATAATTGTGTTTTCTTAGTAGATACATATGATACTTTAAGAAGTGGAATTCCTAATGCGATTAGAGTAGCTAATGAGTTTTTAAAACCAAATGGTTATAAATTTAAAGGAATAAGAATTGACAGTGGTGATCTTGCTTATTTATCTAAAGAAGCTAGAAAAATGTTAGATAAAGCAGGTTATCCTGATGCTGGAATTTGTTTATCAAGTGGTTTAAATGAATATACAATTAGAGATTTATTACATCAAGGAGCATGCATTAATTCATTAGGAGTAGGTGAAAATATATCTGCAGCTAATGATCGAGTAGGTGGAGTATATAAATTAGTTGCAATAGAAAAAAATAAAGTAGCTAAGCCAAGAATAAAAGTAGGTGATGATGCTATTAAAACGATTAATCCGGGCTATAAGAGACTATATAGATTTTATGATAATGAAACTGGATATGCATTAGGTGATGTTACTACTTTAGCTAACGAAACGATAGATAAACAAGAATATACGTTAATTCATCCAGTTGATAATTGGAAACAAACAACAATTAAAAATTATACTGTTAAAGAATTACAAGTACCAATTTATCAAAATGGAAAACTTGTTTATAGTATTCCAAATATTCATGAAAGAAAAAAATATTGTGAAGAAGAATTTAAAACTTTATATCCAGAAATAACTAGATTAGTTAATCCTCATGTTTATTATGCTGATTTATCATTAAAGTTATTAAAATTAAAAAAAGAATTAATAGAAAGTCATCGTCAAGAACAAGGACAATCTTTACAATTAATTCCTTAATAAAATAATACATATTATTAAAATATTGTATTACAATAGAAGTAGAGAAAATTAAAAAAGATGGAGTTAAGATGAGAAAAGAAAAATTAAATGAGCTTAAAACATTAATTGAAGAACTAAAAGTTATTCAAATGGAAAAAACAAATGAACCAAGTAAATTTATTAATAGTGAAGTTCATGAATGTCATTTAAATAATGGCCAAATTATCACTAGAGAAAAATTATTAAAAGGCAATACAACTGGGGATGCGGTGATTATATTACCAGTAATTGGTAATAATGAAATTATATTAACAGTTGAGCCAAGAGTGTTTTCCAAAAGAACAGTTGGTATTGGTTTACCAGCAGGGTATATCGAAAAAGATGAATATCCTATAGATGCAGCTTTAAGAGAATTACAAGAAGAGACTGGATATCGTTCAAATAATATTGTTAGTTTAGGTGGATTTTATCAAGATATGGGATGTTCATCTGCATATAATCGAAGTTTTATTGCGTTTGATTGTCAAAAGGTAAGTGAACAGAAATTAGATAAAGATGAATTTATTAAATATTTTAGTTGTTATTATGAAGAAGCATTAGAATTAATTGAAATAGGTTATATTGAAGGCTGTAACGCTATAATAACATTAGAAAGAGCTAAAAAACATTTATTAAGGAGGTAAAGAAATGGAATTTAATGCTCAAAAAGAAACAGAAAAAATAGTAAGTTTTATTCAAGACTATTACAAGAAAAATAAGTTGGGGGGAGTAGTTCTTGGAATAAGTGGGGGTAAAGATAGTGGTATAGTTGCAGGGTTATTTGTTAAAGCTTTGGGTAAAGAAAACGTTTTAGGCGTAACAATGCCGTGCCATTCAAAAGAAGAAGATAAAATCGATGCTAAATTAGTAAGTGATTATTATGGATTTGAATTAATTAATTTTGATTTAACTAATATTTATGATTCATTTCATACTGAATTAAAAAAATTAGGTGAATTTAGTTCAGAACAAAGAAAAGATTCGGATATAAATTTAAAACCACGTTTAAGAATGTCGACATTATATTATTTAGCAGCTCTTTATAGTAGACTTAAAAATAAAACGTATTTAGTTGCGGGGACATCAAATAAATGTGAATTGTTTGTAGGTTATTTTACTAAGGGTGGAGACTCTGTTCACGATATTGCAACAATTGCTGATTTGACTGTAGATGAAGTAATCGCAGTTGGTGAATATTTAAAGGTTCCAGAGAAAGTATTATATAAAGTACCAGATGATGGTCTATCGAATCAAACTGATGAAGATAAATTAGGGGTAAAATATAAAGATATTGCCACTTATATGGAAGATCCTAATAAGTTAGATAAAGAAACTCAAGAAAAAATAAGGTTATTACATGAAAGAAATCTTCATAAATTTAATATTCCAACTTATAGAAAAGAGTGATTTAAATGAAAGTAGGTGTTTATGTAGGTAGTTTTGATCCGGTTCATAAAGGCCATAAACAAGTAATAGATAATTTATTAGATAATAATTATGTTGATCGAATTGAAGTAATTACAACATATGGTTATTGGGATAAGACTAATTTAATCGATATTAACCATCGTATTAACATGTTGAAGTTTTATGAAAATGATAAGATCCATATTAATGAGACTCTTAATCATTATGAATATACATATCAAGTATTAAATGAATTAAAGAAAACTAATGATGAATTGTATTTAATAATTGGTTCAGATAATTTACCGAAATTTAATTTATGGAAAAATGTTGATGAGATATTAAATAATAAAGTTTTAGTAATTCCTAGAAAAGGTTATGAAATAGGTGACTATATTAATCAATATGCTAAAAAAGAAAACTTTATAATTACTAATAGTTATGAACAAAAAGATATATCTTCAACTAAAATTAGAGAATTAATTAAATCTAATAAAATTACAGAGTTAAAAGATTTGCTTGATAAAGAGATTTTAAAATACATAATTGATAATAATTTATATAGGAGGTAATAGAATGGCGAGTCAGACAATAAAAATAAGTAAAGAAAATCTACAAAATATATTAAATGAATATTTTTCTTCCGAAAATGCAACTGTTACAATCAAAACAAAAAAAGAACTAGTTGGATATTACGAGACATATAAGTGTGTTACAACAATAACTGTAAAAAGAAAAATTGATATATTAGGTAGTGAAAATACAATAACTGAAACAATTGCTGAAAATAAATTATTTACTATATTATCAGAAATACTAGAAGAAAAAGGATTGGAATTAAAAAGCTTAAATTTATTAAATAGTATTGAAAGTAGAAGTGTAGGTTATTTGATGGATG
>CAYFQA010000020.1:5979-10955 GCA_964345145.1 uncultured Muribaculaceae bacterium
GAAAGAATTGAAAAATATCCTGTTTTTGGAGGGGTTGAATTAGTTGTTCAACAAACAAAAGCAAATAAATTGGTGATGAGTTATAATGGAAAAAGTAATTAAAAAATTAATAGATAAAAACAAAACAATTTCAACTATGGAATCATGTACTGGTGGATATTTAGCAAGTTGTATAACTAATGTATCCGGTTCGAGTTCTGTATTTAAATTTGGAGCGGTTACTTATTCAAATGAATATAAAATCAATATGGGTGTTGATCCAAATATTATTAATAAATATTCAGTTTATAGTATGGAAACTGCTATTGAAATGAGTAGAAAGATCTGTGATTTTACTAACTCAGATTATGGAGTAGGAGTTACTGGAAAACTTAATGATATTGATCCAAATAATCTTTATGGTAAAGATAATCAAGTATTTGTTAGTATATATTCTAAAGATGAAAATAAAAATTATAATATAGTTATCAAAGTATTAAATGTTACTCGTGAAGAGAATAAACATAATATTGTTTTAAAAATTGTTGAAAAACTTGATGAAATTATTAAATAGTTAAAAACATGTTATAATAAATATATAATATGAAAGAGGATTTTGAATGGATGCATTAAAACAATTAAAAAACAAAGAAAATATTAATTGGATAAATTTTTTAACAAAAACAAAAGAGAAAAACATTAATTATGAACGTCTTTCATCAATTAAAAAAATATCAAGTAAATTCGTTTATGAATATATTTTAAGATGTTTTGAAATATTAGAACAAAATAAAAATAATATGTCTAAAAAAACATACTATTATGTATGTGAAACTTTAAAATGGTCTGATGTTGCCAAAGTAGGAACTAAAACAGACCGTGCTAAATGGAGAAAAAAAGGATATGATTTATTTGTTCATAATATTGGTTCTTCACAAATTTATGTTGAAGAGACAAAAGATTATGATGAAGTCGTTAGAGTTTTAATAAAAACTCATGGTTTAATTGGTCAATATATAAAAGGTGAAGTAAATTTAGATAAAAATAAAGAGTTATATGAATTAATTGCAAACAAATTAATTGAAAAGGAAGAATTAAAAAACGTTTTAATTGAATTGAATAAATGTGTTATTGGGGCAGTGTCAATGTCTTTATATAAAAAGATGGAAAAAGAAGTATTAAAATGTATTGATTTAATTATTAATAATAAATATGACTTTAAAATTGATTTAAAAGATAAAATGACTAGATTAAATAAATATATTATTCCTGAAGAATTAAAAATTTTAGATGATAAAAGAGTTCAAAAACCTCTTATTAATCTATTTAATCATTTAGAATTATGGTATTTTCAAACTGCTGTAGGTGAATTTAGTCTTGAAGAACAAGTAAAAATATTACTTATTATAAATAATTATATTAATGAAAGTACAAAACAAGTTACTTTTGAAAAAGTAATGAAAACTATTTATCTTGATTATAAAGGTAAAAAAGCTATAAATCTTTATAAAAAAAGAATAATTGAAAAAGTATTAAATGAAATTAGTATAGATGATATTATTGAAAACAAAATTAAATCTAATCCTCATATTGAATATAAGATAACTCAAAGTGGTGAAACGTTAGTTTTCAAATTTAAATTTTCAATTGAAGCTACTAAATTGATTGAATTTTGTGAAGTAGCTTATACTAGCAATATTGCCTATAATAAAGCAGTATATATATTGTATGATCTACTAGGATTTAGAAAAGATGATTATGATCGTTTTTATAATGAAATAGATTATTTAGCAACAATGAACGCTTCAATGTCCAATAAAAAAGTATTACTAAATTATATTGTTGGTAATAATATTTTAGATGTTGGCCCTGGTGGAGGAGCATTGATGGATATGATTGAAGAATCAAATCCTGATTATAATGTATTTGGTGTTGATATTTCTAGTAATGTAATAGATGAACTTAATGAAAAAAAAGTTAAAGAAAATAGAAATTGGACTTTAATGAAAGGTGATGCTTTATACTTAGAAAAGGTATTTGCTAAAGATAGTATTGATACAATTATTTATTCATCTATTATTCATGAATTATACTCATATATAGAATATAATGGTAAGAAATTTAATATTGATACAGTAATTAAAACATTAAAATCTGCTTATGAAATCATACCTGTAGGGGGTAGAATTATAATTAGAGACGGAATTAAAACCGAACCAGAAAATCAATATAGAATTATTGAATTTAAAAATGAAAAAGATGTAAATATTTTAAATAATTATTGTCAAGATTTTAAAGGTAGAGAAATTACTTATAAAAAAATAGATAATAATAAATATAAATTATTAGTAAATGATGCGATGGAATTTCTTTATACTTATACTTGGGGTGAAAATTCATATCCATTAGAAGTTCAAGAACAATTTGGTTATCTTACTCCTAGTGAATATGTAAAACTTATTGAGGAAAATTTACCGAAGTGTAAAATAATTGAATGCAAAGCATTTTTACAAGAAGGTTATGAAGAAAACCTTTTAAATAAAATAAGTATTTATGATGAAAACATGAATGTTGTTAAATTACCAAATAGTACATGTATCATTGTAATAGAAAAGGAAAAATATGTATAAAAGTGAACAAGAATTTTTAGAAGCTTATGATTCGAGTCAATTTGAAAAGTTATCAATGACTTCTGATATAATAATTTTTAGTGTTTCTGATGAACAACAAGAAAACTATCGAAAATTAAGTCATAAGCATTTTACTGTATTATTAATTAAAAGAGATACATACCCATTTAAAGATAAATGGTGTTTACCTGGTGGTTTTATTAACATGGATGAAACAACAGAGGCTGCAGCTGAAAGAATTCTTTTAGAAGAAACTAATCTTCATGATATATTTTTAGAACAATTATATACTTTTGATGCTGTTGATCGTGATCCAAGAATGAGAATAGTAAGTACAGCATATATGGCTTTAGTAGATAAAAATAAATTATTGGATAAATTACATCAAAATGCTTCTTGGTTTAATATTAATATGTTAGAAACAGAAAAAGAAATAGATATAACTTTAGATAATGTAGTTGAATTAATAACATATAAAGCTGAAAAGAAATTAAAAGAATTAACAACTGATCAATATGAATATATTATTAAAGATAATGATAAATTAGCATTTGATCATGCTTTAGTAATAATAACAGGTATCTTAAGATTAAAAAATAAAATAGAATATACTGATATAGTATTTAATATGATGCCGAAATATTTTACTTTAGGTGAATTACAACAAGTATATGAAGTGATTTTGGATAAAAAATTATTAGATCCGGCTTTTAGAAGAATAATAGCTAATAAAGTAGAAAAGACTACTAAAGTTAAAACAGGAAAAGGACATCGCCCTTCAGCATTATTTAAATATAAAAAATAAAATCATTTATTTAAAATGAGGTATTAAATGATAAATACAGTCAAATTATTAAAAGTTTTAAAAGAAATCTTAAAAACAAAGAACTATAAATTATTTATAGAAGCTTTTTCGTTTGAAGAAAGATTGTATTTAATTAAAAATTTTTATATCTTAGAAAATGCGTTGGAAAGATTAAACTATGATAATATAGACAAAGAATTTTTCCGATTTTTTCCAATGAATTATTATACTGAAGAAGAATGTAATCATATTCTTAAATCACAAATAGATTTAACTGAAATTGAATTATATGTAGTACATATGTCTACAACATCAATAGAATATAAGAAAAAGTATATTCAAGAACATTTGGAAACAAATATTTCAGATTTATATAATTTGTATTTGTCTATAAGTGATGAAAAACAAAGACAAGAAATATTGATTGATAACTTTGAAAAATATAAAAAATTTACAAAAGATAATTTAATTTCTTTATTAAGCGACGAATTTAAAGAAGACTATTTAAATAAGCTTCCTACAATTGAAGAAAAAATAAAAATAATAATTAAATTTGATGATGATAATTTAAAAGAAAAATATTTATATAATCCTGAATATTCTGAATATTATCAACGAATAATTAGCTCGATTAACAGTGATGAATTAAAGCAAAAATTAATTGCTGAAAAAGTAATAATTTTAACTAGTTCTGATTATATTAATGTTCCGGAAGGAAAAATAGGTATTCATGATTATGACTTTGATTCTATTGTTAGTAGTTTTAAAAGTGATGAAATAAAAATTGATTATATTAAAAATAATAAAATTTCAGATTTTTATTTATATATTATCGCATTGGGTTTAGAAAATGAAGAGTTAAAGTGTTCTGTTATAGATATGATTAAGGATATGACACACAAAAATACAGCAATCGCGTCGATAAAAGATCCTCAAAAACAATTGAATTTATATATTAAATATGGAATGTTTAATGAGATTGAATCCCTTATCAATGAATCTAATCAAGAATTAAAAATACCAGATGCTGGTTTAGAACATTTAGCTAGCATTAATGGTTATTCTTTTTCAGATGTAAAAAAAGCTTATGAAACATATGGTTCGGGAATAATAAGAATATTAGGCAATATTAATTTTAAAAAATTGATTGAATTAAGTGATGAAGAATATAAAAAATTAGAACAAATGTTAATGACTCAAGAAAATTTAGTTTTTGATCAAACAAAAATAAATGAAATATACGAAGCATTAATTCAAAGACAGTTTAGATTCGAAAAAAATGATGTTGTAGAAATTTTTCCTAGAATTATTCAAAGTGCAAATAATAAAGATACTAATTCTGTAGTTAGTGATATTTATGAAGTTGTAAATTATCTTGGTGAAGATGGTAAAGAAATATTAAAAGAAAAAGGTTATGATTTAAATAGTTTTATTAAACAAATTATGAATAGTCCTAATAATGAAATAATTTCTATTTTACATAATTTAACTACAATGTATATCGATAAAAATAGAACGGATTTTTTACTCCAAAGAAGACAAGAAATGGATAAAGAATTAAA
>CAYFQA010000021.1:0-2374 GCA_964345145.1 uncultured Muribaculaceae bacterium
GTTGAAGATTTATATAAATTTAATATAAGTGGCATATCACCCATAAATCCAATATGTACTTTATTAGCAATCATATTTGTATTAATGACTGCACCTGATATTTCATCATGCCAAACAACCTTGACGTTCTCACCATATATTTCTTTAACTTTATTTTCAAAGCTTTTTGTATTTTTAATTATTAATGCTCCCCATGTTTGTGCAGTAACACTTTGATACCCAATATGAATTTCTATATTTTCTTTTTTTTCTTTTGAAAAAAATAAAAAAATTAAAGTTAAAGTTATTATCAATATAACAATTAATATTTTCCTTTTCATTCCCTTACTCCCTAACTAAAAAAGAGTCTCGCAACTCACATTAATTTTTTTTACGGCTAATATTCTTTTACACATATATCCACCTCATATTAAAGATTATATTAAAAAAAGGTTATAAAACAATTGTATAACCTTTATATTGTATATAAAAATTTTTTATATCCTTTTCCTTGTGGTTTATTCTTCTATAATATATTCCCAACCTGGTTGCCATGATTTTGTTTTACGCCAATCATTTGCATTCGCTTCTTCCCAAGTAATACCTTTAGTAATTACTTCAAAAGCTAATTGCGGAGCACGATGAGCGACAATTGCAACGTTTTTATCTTTATAATTTCTTTTTAAATCTTCAATGAATTCTCTTATTCTTGTTTCAACATCAAGAAGAGATTCACCATTAGGAAATTTTTCTTCGATATGATCTTCATATACAACTAATTCTTTTGATTCCCCATCGTAATCACCATAATTACATTCTCTTAATCTTGAATCTTGAACTTTTTCTACATCTGGCCATGCCAGTTCAGCAGAAGTAATAGCTCTAACTAGATCTGATGTAATAATAACATCAAATTTCATATCAGATGTTACTTTCCCTAAATTTTTAGCTTGTTCTTGACCCAATTCATTTAATTCAACTTGTTTCCAACCACTGCAACGATCAGTTGCGTTATCATAAGTCGTACCATGTACAAAATAAGTTATTTTCATCTAAAACACATCCTTTCCTTATTAATAACATTATATCATTTAAATATTATTTTTAAGTGGGTTTTCTTACCCTTTTGAACAATTATTGAATTTTCTTCTAAATCTTTTTCAGTAATAATGAAATTATAATCTTTTATTTTATTACCACCTACAGTTAATCCATTTTGTTCAATTAATCTTCTTCCTTCTGATTTCGATTCGATTAACTTTGCTTCTAACAAAATATTTATCCCGTTATTTTCTTCGTTTAATAATGCTTTAGATAATGTTACATTAGGTATACTTTCTAAATTAGTACCTTGACCAAATATTGCCTCACTTGTTTCTTTAACTTTTATAGCTTCTTCTTTACCATGAACTAATGCAGTTATTTCAAAAGCCATAACTTTTTTAGCATTACGAATATCATTTTCACACATAGCTTTAATTTCTTCCATTGAAAAGTCTGTGAAAAAAGCCAGTAATCTTTCTACATCTTCATCATATGAATTTATAAACATTTGATAAAAATCATATACAGTTGTTTTCTCCCTTGAAACCCATAATGTTCCTGAAGCGGTTTTACCCATTTTTTCTCCATCTGCTTTTACTAATAAAGGACAAGTTAAACCTTGTAAATTTCTATATTCTTCTTTGTTTTGAAAATCAATTTTTCTAGCTAAATCTGAACCAGCTAAAATATTAGTCCATTGATCAGAACCACCTACTTGAAGAGTACAATTATACTTTCTATTTAAATATTCAAAGTCATAAGCTTGCATTAACATATAACCCATCTCTAAAAAAGTTAAGCCACCTTCTTCTAATCTATTTTTATAACTTTCAGTAGCCAACATTCTATTAACGTTGAAATGAACTCCAATATCTCGCATAAAATCAATATATGAATATGGATTAATCCAATCAGAATTATCAACAATAATCGCTTTATTTTCACCTTCCATATCAACAAATTTTTTAACTAGTTCTTTTACTGTTCTTTAGTAATCATCTGTCTTAAGTCTGTTCGACCAGTAGGATCTCCAATTAAAGCCGTCGCGCCTCCAACTAAAACAATTGGTCTATGTCCCATTTTTTGTAATCTTCTAACCATAGTTAAAGCAAAAAAGTGACCAATGTGTAATGAATCTGCTGTTGGGTCAATTCCTAAATAAAATGTTATTGGTTCCCCATTAATCATTTTTTCTATTTCTTTTTCATCAGTTGCTTGATAAATATATCCTCTTTCTTTAATTAATTCAAAATTTGTCTTTTCCATAATACTTCCTTTCTTGAACAAAAAAACTCATCTTATTAAGGACGAGTTATCGCGGTACCACCTTAGTTTATAGAATTATCTATAC
>CAYFQA010000021.1:2446-10750 GCA_964345145.1 uncultured Muribaculaceae bacterium
GATTAGAACGAATCTCTCCGATTAAGTTCATAGCATTGTAATTCATTTATAAACAATAATTAGTTTTCACCAACCACTAACTCTCTAAATAACTGATTTATAAATTACTAAGTTACTAATCAACACTTAATAACAAATACATTATAATACACATTTTATTATTTTTCCACTATTTTATTTTAAATGAAAAAAAGACTCTTTGATGAGTCTTTTTTGCCTTAATTAATTTAAAGCGTCTTTTAATTTGCTTCCAGCTTTAAATGATGCAACAGTTTTTGCAGGAATTTTAATAGTTTCCTTAGTTAAAGGATTAATTCCGTTACGTGCTGCTCTTTTTTTAGCTGTGAATGTTCCGAATCCAACTAATTGAACACGTTTGTCTTTTTTAAGACCTGCTTTAATTCCTTCCAATGTAGCTTCTAATGCACGACCGGCATCAGCTTTTGTTAAGCCAGCTTTAGATGCAATATATTCTACTAATTCTGTTTTTGACATAATATATACCTCCCATTTTGTATATTTTATAAGACACACATATCGTCTTACAATTATAAATTAACACTAAACAGCGATAAATGCAAGTAAAAATGCTTATTTCAAGCATTTTTTTACTATTTATTTACTTTTTTTAAATGTTTTTAATTTAAAAGGACTTGGCTTTTTAATTGTCGATTTTATCATATTTTGAGAAAAGTCAATTATGCCATTAATTACTATGAAGAAACCAATAATAATAGTTTGAACTTTAGGCTCAAAATAAAGGCTATAACTCGTCATAACACCAACAATAATAAATATAATAAAAGTTACTACTTTTACTTTAAACATCGGTAATCTTCGATCATGTAAATAATCTAATTTAATTAATTTAACAATTGACATTAAACAAACCCAAGTCAAAATTGATAATGGTAATAACATGCTATCATTTGGAAAATCAATAAAATTTAATAATGGTATTAATATTGAAGTAATTGTTGTATATAAATTTTCACGATCTGTTTTTTCTTTTTGAAATAAATATTCAACAAACTTTAATCCTGAATATGTACCAAGGAAAAAATAAAACAAACTAATCGGTTTAGCACTTCCAAACCACGGATATATAATATATACCATGCCTAGTATAATTATTATGTAATTAAATATTTTATTAACAGTTAATTTTTGTTTCATTAAATCACTTCTTTTCTATGTGTATTATATCTTATTTCAAGACTTTTTTCTTTTATAACTTTTATATGCATTCATTACAATTATTATTGGAAATGCTAAGAGAATTAAAATGATAGCATCTTTAATTGGGACTGGTTTTGTTTTTATAATACTTGTTAAAAATGGCACTTCAGTTACTATCATTTGAATAATTAAAACAATTATAATAGAAATTATTATAAAGTAATTATTCTTAATTGGAATCTTAAAAGCAGATTCTGTTTCACTACGACAATTAAACACATGGAAATTTTGCATAAATACCATAAGTAACAATACATAACCACGCGCTAAATCAATATCAAATCCTTTAACATCTATTAAGTATACCCACGTTAAAAATACTACTAAAGCTATATAAAGACCTGCAATAAATGTTTCTTCAATCAAAAGACGATTAAATACTCTTTCATTTGGATTACGAGGTTTTTCAGACATAACATCATAATTTTTCTTTTCATATGCTAAAGCTACATCTTGAATTCCATCAGTAACTAAGTTTAACCACAATAGTTGAATTGCTACAAGTGGTATTTCATAACCAAGTAATATAGCCATCATAAAGAATAATATTTCAGCAATTCCACAAGAAATAAGCATATATATTATTTTTCTAACATTGCTATAAGCAACTCTTCCTTCTTCTACACCAGATACAATTGAAGAAAAACTATCATCAGTAATAATCATAGTACTAGTTTCTCTAGCAACATCAGTTCCACTACCCATTGCTATACCAATATTAGCAGTTTTTAGTGCTGGAGCATCATTTACTCCATCACCTGTTACAGCAATAAATTCACCCATATACTTATAAGCATTAACAATTTCATATTTTTGAATTGGTGTTACTCTTGAAAATACTTTTTTATCTTTAATAAATTCAGATAAAGCTTCTATTCCTTTCTCAATATACGGTTCTAAATCTTGACCAGTTGCAACTTCTTTTTCATTTTTAACTAAATTTAAATCTTTAGCAATAACAAAGCTAGTTAATGGATGATCTCCAGTTATCATAACTGTTTTAATACCTGCTTTTTGACATTGTTTAATAGATTCTTTAACTCCTGGTCTTAATGGATCAATAAATCCCACTAATCCAATTAAAGTAAGACTTTTTAAATCTTTCTCACTGTATGTCTTTTTATTTTTAACTCTACCTTTAGCAATAGCAATTACTCTGTAGCCTTGCCCTGCTAATTCTTCAGTTAATTTTTCAATATTTTTTTTATTTATTTTTCTTTTTTTATTTCCTATTTGCATCTGTGTACAAAAATCTAAAACTGTTCCAGTTGCTCCTTTAACAGTACAATAATTAAATTTATCCTTATAAAATACTGCTGAATATTTTTTTTCTGATTCATAAGGAATCATATAGCCCAATTCAATATCTGTTTCAATTTTTGATTTATATCCTAAAGCTTTAAATGCAATATCTATAGAATCTCCATGGGAATGCCATTCACCATCATCAAAAGCTAACATTGCTTCATTATTAATATATCCTAAAAAACTAATTTCTTTAGTTAACTCATTAGATTTTACTACTTCACCATCTCCATTATAACCACGACCAGTTATTTCATGACTTTTACCATCAGGAAACATAATTATTTTTGCAGTTTGTTCATTCAATGTTAAAGTACCTGTTTTATCACTAGCTATAACTGTACAACTACCTAAACTTTCAACAGAGTTTAATTTTTTAACTAATACATTCCTTTTTAACATTTTATTAGAAGCTATTGATAAACACATAGTCATTTCAACAGGTAATCCTTCAGGTATTGCTGATATTACTAAAGCAATCGTAACAAAAAAGATTTCTTTAGGTGCATAACCACTATAGAAAAGAATAACCACTAAAGCTAAAGATATTAAAACAATCATTCGACTAATATCAGATGTAAATTTTTCCATCCTTAAAATAAGAGGAGACTTTTCACCTTTTGCATTAACAACAGTATGAGCAATTTTACCAATTTCCGTAAATTCTCTAGTTAAAACAACTATTCCTTTTGCTCTACCTCTAGTTACAGAAGTTCCAGAAAATGCCATATTAATTTGATCATTTATAACTCTATCTTCCTTAATAATTTTATTATCTTTTTCTTGGGCAACTGATTCACCAGTCAAAACCGATTCATCAATAGCAAGATTATACGTTTCTATTAATCTTAAATCAGCAGTTATCTTATCACCAGATTCTAAAATGACTAAGTCTCCAGTTACTAAATCTTCAGAAGGTATTATTTCTTCTTTACCATCTCTAATAACTTTAACATCATCTTTAAGAGTTGTTTCTAAAAATGCAGCATTATTAACTGCTTTCCATTCTTGGTAGGTACCCAAGACTACATCAATTAAAATAACTAAAAAAATAAATATTGCATCTGTAAATTCTCCAATAATTAAAGATAAAGCTATTGAAATAAATAGAATTATTATTATTGGATCTGTCATTTGATCAATAATTAATTGAAATAACGTTACCTCTTTGGCTTTGGGTAAAACATTTTTCCCTTGAACTTTTAATCTTTCTTGAGCATCTATCTCTGACAAACCCATTTTACTAGTTTTAAATTCATCAAATATTTGATCAATAGTCTTTTTGTACCACATCAAAATCACCTACTATAATAATATAACATTTTTAATACAAAATATAAACTAAATTTATGGAACAATTGTCACAGTACCGGTTGTTATATTAGTATCCTCTAACCTTGCATTAATAAATGTCTCTGCATCAATATCTTTTACATATATTGTTATGTTGGCGTTTGTTTCTGTTAACATATCTGCATAATACTCAACCTGATTAAAAACTGCATTTGATAAATTTAAACTTGTAAGTTTTGCACACTGATAAAACATACCTACCATATTTGTAACTAAATTAGTATTAAATGAACTTAAGTCTAATGAAGTTAAACTAGAACAGTTATAAAACATACTGCTCATTGTTGTTACATTACTAGTATTAAAATTACTCAAATCTAATGTGGTCAAACTAACACAAGCCAAAAACATACTATTCATATTTGTTACTTTGCTTGTATCTAATAAATTTAAATTATTTATTTTAACTAAACTAGAGATATTATCATAAATATAATACTCATATAAGCTAAACAAACTCGACATATTTTCATTTGCATAAATAATATCATTATTGCTTTGAATATATAAATGATATGTGCCTGATCCTAAACCATCATCAACTATATATGCTTGAATACTATTATCTCGAGCTTCAGATACATCCCATATTTCTATCGCGTCATTAGGAATATTTATTTGATTTTCAAAAGTTATTTCAGATATATTTTTTTGTGTTTCCAAAACAAAATATTTGTATAATAATTATCTCTTTGTACTAATTTTGGATATTCTTTCAATTCATTAATTGTTATTTTAAATGATATTTTTTTACCTTGGTTATAATTTTGATTTGTTATTAGATTTTTGAAAGATAAAGTTATTGTATATGTATGAGTTGTGTTAGGCATTATACTTCCTTGTATTAATACCGAACTAGAAACACTTGGAACTTCTGTCTCTGGTAATCCATTACATGGATTTGAATCATCACTTATACACGTTAATGTATATACAACTTCTTCTTTTTTCTCTAAAGTATTTATTACATTAGAAAAATATATTTCATAGTTATCAACTGGTAATGTTCCTGTATTTTTTACTGTAAATGTTTTAGTTTGATTATCTCCTGGTTGAGCGTTACCTAAATTAATATTATTTGTACCATTAAATGTTAATTGTAATGTCCCCATTGTTTGAGAATGAGTACTTACTGTATCATTACCTGTTATTATTGTTGAAAAATAAGCGTATGAAAAACCTATTATGAATGATATATTGTTAATATAAAAACAATTGTTATATATACTTTATTTTTCATATAATTATTATAACATTTTTTAATAATTTGTTATATATCATTAGTCTTCTATAAATGTTTTCGATTTATGAGGTTCATCAAATAGTAAATCTGGATAATTTTGTTGTCTTAAAGCTTCATATAAAACTAAAGCAACACAGTTAGAGAGATTTAAACTTCTTACTTTATCCGTTGTCGGAATTCTTAAACAACGATCAATATGAGGTTTTAATAAATGTTTTGGAATTCCTGTACTCTCTTTACCAAAGAAAAAATAAATATTTTTATTTTGTTTTGAATAGTCAAAACTAGTATGTGGTTTGTGACCATATCTTGTTAAATAATAATATTCACCTTCATTTTTTCTATAAAATTCTTCAATATTTTCATATACTTCATAATTACAGTCATTAATATAATTAACTCCACTTCTCTTAATCTTTTTTTCATCAAGAGAAAACCCTAATGGTTTAATTAAGTGTAATTTAGTATTAGTCGCGACACATGTTCGCATAATGTTCCCTGTATTTTCTGGTATTTCTGGTTCAAATAAAACAATATTTATCATTATTTTATTAACCCATAAATATCTAATATTTTATATAATTCACCTTCACTAAAAGGAATATCTTTTCTACTATTTAAAACACTTACTAATTGATTATCACGATAGTACATTAAAACAGGTAAATTTTCTTTAAATACTACATTTACATTTAATTTCATATTTATTTCATCAAGAATTGCTATTTGATCTTTTTCTTTAGTTAAATCAACATAATTAAACTTGTTTTCTAAATTATTTTCTTTAATTAATTTAGCTATTCCGTTTTCCAAATTATAAACATTTTCATCATTTGTATAACTAAACATTAAAAAATATTCTGAATTAGTTAAAATTTTATCAAAGTTTTGATAATTATAATTGTTAGCAACTTTTAATAATGGACTTGTTTTTAAACGATTATTTTGAACATTAAAATTTATTTTAGTTATCAATAAAGCTAAAATAATAGTAATACCTAACATTACTAATAAAATATAATAGTTTTCTTTTTTTATTTTACGATCATTTTTTTGAAACATAATATCATCCTCAAATATATTTTAACATATTTAAATGTATAATAGAACTGTACAACTTGTGTTTTTTTCGTTTTTCTAATATAATAATAATAGGTGATGCATTTTGGTAACTTTTGGAACATGTGCAATGATTTTTTTTGCAAGAATTTTAGACGTTTCTTTAGGTACGATAAGGATGGTTTTAGTAATTAAAGAAAAGAGATTGTTTGCAATGTTAGTAGCTTTTTTTGAAGTATCTATATGGTTTTTAGTTGCTAAAGAAGCAATAAGCAATATTGGAAATAATATATTTGTTGTTATTTCTTATGCCGGTGGATTCTCAGTTGGAACATTTGTTGGTTCTACAATTTCTTCAAAAGTAATAACAGGCAAATTAAAAGTTCAAGTTATAACAAAACAAAATTCAGAAATAATAGATAAAATTAAAGAATCTGGTTATGGAGTTTCAGCTATTCCAACTCATGATAAAAAATTAATGTTAATATTAGAAGTAGATAAAAAGAAATATCCAGATTTAAAAAAATTATTAGAAAAATTAGATCCACAAGCTTTTATTTCAGTTACTGAAACTAAATTCGTTGAAAATGGATTCTTTATTAAATAAAAACCAGCTAATTAATAGCTGGTTCTGTTTTTTCCCAATAATATGTTCCATCTTGATCTTTTAAAAATGTATGACGGAATGTATCTATTTGGTGATCATGATTTTGTTTCACATTTAATTCTGTTGTTAATTCTGTCTTAGGAACAAAGCCTTCAAAGTATGTTTTTGAACGATGAAAATTTGAATATCCTTTGTTATCTTGAATCCAGACGTATTTTGTTAATATTTCCATTCTATTATCATATTTATACGCTTTTACTGGATATGTAACAACTTCAATACCAACAGGTGTTTCACTTAAATTAATACAATGAAAATTTTCCCCATCATAATCACAACGAATATTTGCTGGTGTAACAAATGATGTAACCCCAGTAATAACTGATGCACTTCCTTTGCCGAATATTTCTTGATAAGAAACACTTAAATCCGATCCTTTTATAACATGTTTATATATTAAAACACCATTAATTAAAACGTTTTTATCTTTATTACATTCAAACTTATCGCTTTCTCTCATTTCTGAACATTTTACATAAACATTTTCTAAATTATTAGTTCTTAAATATTGGTGAAGTGCAATAGTTTTCTTTTGGTCAGATGATAACTCCATTGCTAATACTTGAGTATCACTATAAATTGATGGAAATCTAGCTTCCATATTTGTTGATTCATAATCAAATAGATTTTTAAATGCTGTTACATTACTATCCGTAATTGGAATTTCATTTTGTTCTAAAACATGATTTTCCGAATTATTTTCATTATCAACTAGCTGATTAGATTGAGAATCCTTACCACATACTTGACCATATCCTCTATCATTATAAACTTTACGAAAGTATAAAAATGCTAACAATGAAATAACAATTCCTATGAGTAATACTGAAACTCTAATTGTTTTTATATTTTCTGCAGTTAATTCTTTTTTCTTTTTTTCTTTTACTTCTTCTTTTCCCACTTCTCATCCCTTTTTCTAAAATTATAATTTATCAACATCGACGCCTTCTTCTTTTAATATATCAGCGAATATCTCTTTAAATCTTACTACTTCTTTCTTTTTAGCATCTTCATATATATTTCTAGCATTTAAAATAGCTTGATATACATGTCTTAATTGAACTGTAGGCGAATTTTCATATACAGCATTACTAAAAGCATTAGCAAGAACCGTCAAAGAGACATCCGGATAACGCGCAGCTACTTCATAAACTCTTTTATATTCACTAGTCATTTCTGTAATAAATAACATTATTTTTTCTTTAATAAAATCTGTATATCCTAATTTAACACCTGTTTGTTTTTCTATTTTAGGATAAGTTCCCATTAAAATTTTAACTACTGTTGGTACATCTGGTTCTGGTACATCTACTTTTTGAAAACGCCTTAAAAACGCTCTATCTCTTAAAATATATGTTTCATATTCCTCTGTAGTAGTCGCACCAATCATTTTAATAGTACCTCTTTCCAAACCAGGTTTTAACATATTTGCAATATC
>CAYFQA010000022.1:0-8135 GCA_964345145.1 uncultured Muribaculaceae bacterium
ATTTATATTATAACACTTTTAAAAACTTTTTTTCAAGTCTTTTGTAAAAAATATTTTTTTGGGGGCGTGTAGGATTTGTGCCTTTCCATACTAGTTTTACAGACTAGCTTCTTAGCCACTTAGTTAACGCCCCATATACATTACTTGATTAAATCATCAAGCAATACAGGCATATAATTATGAACTTCAACACAAACACAGATGTGTTTTTCGTCATCCTCTGGTTTGTTATGAACGTGTCCATATAGATTAAGATATGGTGTGTCCTCGTTTTTATGATGCGAGAAACAAATCTTCTTACCTTTTATATCAAATACTACCTTTTCACCAAAGACACTTTCAAATCCTGCGCCTTTGTATTGGGATACAGTGTTGTGGTCGTGATTTCCTCTAACCAAAATCTTATGCCCATTTAGTTGAGAAACTATCTCTTTAGTATCATTAATTCTCCCAAGAGAAAAATCTCCACAATGGATTACATAATCATCTGGTCCTACTACTCTATTCCAATTCTCTATCATAGTGGCGTTCATTTCTTCTACATCTTTGAAAGGTCTATTACAATACTCTATAATATTCCTATGATTAAAGTGAGTATCACTAATAATAAAAATCTTTCCGTCCATATCTATCTTCTCCTTTTAATTACCTCTTTAATTTTTTTCATATCCACCACTCTTTTCTTTTTTAACTTATGGTCTCCCTACAAGGATTCGAACCTTGAATATTGGTTCCGAAGACCAAGGGTTTATCCAATTAGCCTATAAGGAGATAAGAGCGAGAGATTAATTCTCTCAGAGAAAATGAAGAATATAGGATGAGGGTCCTGGGCCACCCGTTCCAGGATACAACACATCGGCTTAACCGCAAGAAGAAATTATCCGTCTTACTGACAACAAAAGTTGGCCTACCCTTGAGTATACAATCTTTTTCAATGACGTTCTTTCCAGTCATACCGCAGAGGCGTAAGTATACCGGTATTGGAGGTGGTCTTTCCAATTTACCCTCATTCTTCTTAATTGCGATGTTTTAATTCTTCATATCTTAAATTAACTATTTTTTTATAATTAGGGTCATCTTGTTTATCTAGGCAGTCTGATATCGCCGTAAGCATTAATTGCCAGTCTGTTTTTTTAACTGAACCACTAGGTTTAGATACATATACAACTTTATCTTCTAAGTCCTTAGTTTTATTATTACTATCTTTTTTGTAAAATTTGCGTTTTGGTTTGTAATTAGATTTTTCCATATATATATTCTCCCTTCTCTTGTTTCTTATATTAAAATTATAACATATAAAATATGTTTTTGTCAACTTTATTTGGCAGGGACGGAGAGAATCGAACTCCCATCAAAAGTTTTGGAGACTCCTATTATACCATTTAACTACGCCCCTCGAACAAAGTTATTTTATCATTAAATTATTAATCTTACAACTAAAAAAGAGCTTAGCTCTTTTTTATATTTGAAAAGTACTTATTTTATTTGGTTTTCTTTCTATAAAATCTTGTTCTTTTCTTTCTAGTCCCCAATCAATTTCATAATCCGGTACTAATTTTGTTCTAATTGGCATCATTCTTGTTATTAAAATAATAGCTTCAAAATATTGTAATGTCTTTAATTGTTCAACTGTAATTAAAGGTACTATATCATTCTTATCATTCTGAGTTCTACCACACAGATTACTAATTTCATTTAAAGTATATATATCATTTGATAATAAATATATTGTATTATCGAAACACATTTTAATTATTTCTGCATTTTCTTTACCATACATATTAATTAAATCGGTAAATCCACTTATTGCGGCAATTATTTTAATTCCTTTATTTCGTGAATTTCTAATCAATCTTGAAAAATTTTCAAAAGGTGTAAGACTTTCAAATTCATCTAAAAGTATATTTGTTTTTTGTTTTTTATCTCCGTAATTTTCTACTACTAATAAATATTGATTGATAAAAAGAATAATTATTTAAATAACATCAAACCAGCTATTTTACCAAGAAAAACCATAACATTTTTCAAATAATAATGTTATACTATTATTAGCTTGTTTGGAGTGATAAAGATGTATTCAAAAGAAATTGATAAAAAATGGCAAGAAAAATGGAAAAAACTAGAAATTAATAAATTTGATATTAATAGTACTAAACCAAAGTATTATTCTTTAGAGATGTTTTCTTATCCTTCTGCTGCAAGCCTCCATATAGGTCATTGGTACAATTTTGGTCCAGCGGATACTTTCGCTAGATTTAAACACCTACAAGGATATAATGTTTTTCATCCAATGGGTTTTGACTCTTTTGGTTTACCTGCAGAAAATTTTGCAATTAAATCTGGAATTCATCCTGAAATTTCAACAAATAATAGCATTAAAACTATGCGTAAACAATTAGAAGAAGTTGGCTTAATGATTGATTGGGATCACACGTTAGAAACACATAGTCCCGAATATTATAAATGGACTCAATGGCTATTTGCTGTTCTTTATAAAAACAAATTAGCTTATCGTGCATATGCTCCAGTTAATTGGTGTGATTGTTGTAAAACTGTTCTTGCTAACGAACAAGTTATTGATGGTCATTGCGAAAGATGCGATCAAGAAGTAACACAAAAAAAATTAAATCAATGGTTTTTTAAAATAACTGATTATGCAGAAGAATTATTATATAAAATAGATGAGCTTGATTGGCCAGAAAAAACTAAAAAAATTCAAAAAAATTGGATTGGTAAATCAATTGGTTCAGAAATAGAATTTAAAACTGAAAGAGATGTAACATTAAAAGTATTTACAACAAGACCTGATACATTATATGGAGTAACATATGTTGTTTTAGCTCCAGAAAATGATTTAGTAGAAAAGTTAGTTACAGAAGATTATAAAGAAGTAGTTTTAAATTATCAAAATAAAACTAGTAAATTATCTGAAATTGAAAGATCTTCAACCGTTAGAGAAAAAAGTGGTGTATTTACTGGAAGTTATGCCTTTAACCCAGTTAACAATCAAAAAATACCTATTTGGATTTCAGATTATGTAATAAACTCATATGGAACAGGATGTGTAATGGCGGTTCCTGCTCACGATGAAAGAGATTTTGATTTTGCAACTAAGTTTAAGTTAGATATTATAAGAGTTATTGAAGGTGGAGAATTACCTTATATTGAAGAAGGTAACCTAATCAATAGTGAAGAATTTAATGGATTAGATTCGGTAACCGCTAGAGAAAAAATTGTTGAAAAGTTAGTTAAAAATAATCAAGGTAAAAAAACAATTAACTATCGTCTGAAAGATTGGTTAGTATCTAGACAACGTTATTGGGGTGCACCGATTCCAATAATATATTGTGATGATTGTGGCGAAGTTTTAGTTCCAGATTCTGATTTACCAGTATTATTACCAAAAGATGTAGACTTTAAACCAGATGGTGAATCTCCTCTTAAAAGAAGTGAATCATTTGTAAATGCCACATGTCCAAAATGTAATAAACCAGCAAAAAGAGAAACAGATACATTGGATACATTTGTTTGTTCTTCTTGGTATTACTTAAGATATACAGATCCACAAAATAATGAATTAGCATTTAATAAAGATATTGCGAACAAACTTCTACCTGTAGATACTTATATCGGTGGAGCAGAACACGCAACAATGCACTTAATATATGCTCGCTTCATTACTAAAGCTTTAAGAGATATGGGATATTTAAATATTGATGAACCCTTCTTAAGAATGATTCATCAAGGTATGATTTTAGGTGATGATGGTAGTAAAATGAGTAAATCTAAAGGAAATACTGTCTTACCAGATGATTATGTAAAAGATTATGGTTCAGATGTATTTAGATTATATCTAATGTTTGGATTCACTTATCAAGAAGGTGGACCATGGAGTGATGACGGTATTAAATCATTAGCAAGATTTGTAAATAGAGTTGAAACTATAATTGATAAAATTTATAATGAGAATTATAATTTAACAGATAAAGTCGAAGATGCAGAAAAGAAATTAATTTATGTTGAAAATAGAACAGTAAAAGCAGTTACAGAAGATATTGAAGTATTTTCATTCAATACTGCTATCGCAAGATGTATGGAATACATTAATGAACTATATAAATATGAACAAAATGATAAACCTAAAAATATAGAATTGGTTAAAAAATCCATTACTAATTTTATAATTTTGTTCTCGCCATTCGCACCTCACTTTGCAGAAGAAATGTGGAATAAAATGGGGAATAAAGATTCTGTATTTAAAGAATCATATCCTGTTTATGATAAAAGCAAATTAGAATTAGATACAATTAATTTACCTATTCAAATTAATGGAAAATTAATTGGTGTTGTAAATACAAGTAAAGATGCGAATATTTCTATAATTCAAGATTTAATCAAAAATGATGAAAAATTATCAAAAAGATTTGAAAATATTGAAATAATTAAAGAAATATATGTACCGGGTAGAATTTATAATGTTGTAATTAAAAAGTAGGTATTTATTTTACCTCTTTTTAATATATAAAGGAGTTAATTATGGTTACAGAAAAAAACAAGGGAAACTTAATAGTAATAAGTGGTCCATCTGGATGCGGTAAAGGAACAATTGTTAAAAATCTAAAAGATATTAACAAAAATATTTGGGTTTCAATTTCAATGACAACTAGAGAAAAAAGACCTAAAGAAATTGAGGGAGAAGATTATTATTATATAGATAAAGATTCGTTTAAAAAAATGATTGAAAACAATGATTTTTTAGAATGGGCTTCATATAATGATAATTATTATGGAACTCCAATAAAAAACATCGAAGAGAAATTAAATTCTGGTTTTGATGTAATTCTAGAAATTGAAATACAAGGTGCAGTACAAATTCAAAACAAAATTAATGATGCTATATTTATATTTATCATGCCTCCTTCAATGAAAGAATTAAAAAACAGACTTGAAGGAAGAAGAACTGAAAGTAAAGAAAAATTATTAAAAAGATTTAAAACTGCATATAATGAAATAAACGAATACACTAAATATAATTATGTAGTAGTTAATGATAATGTTGAAATAGCAACACATAAAGTTAATGCCATTTTATTAGCAGAACATTGTCGAGTTGATCGTATAGAAGAAATATATGTCGACTCCGTTGAAGAAGAAATACATGAAGCTTTAGTTGATAAAGACGTTGAAAATATTGAAAGAGAAATTAAAGAATAAAAAACAGTTTAATAACTGTTTTTTAATTAATAGTTAATTTTTTTATTTGACCTTCTTCTTTATCGGGAATAAATGCATTTATTCTTTTAGACCAGCCACCAATTATTTCTAAAAATGTATTATCACCCAGATCATCTAAAAGATCAAAATATTCTTTTGGAAGAGGACTTTCATATATACCTGAAAATGATCTACTTCCTAATTTTTGACTAAATCTAAACTCCGCTCTTCTCATTGCTAACTCTTTAGGATTTGTAACTTCAACTCCATCATTAAAAAAAGTTACATCTTCAGCCATTGTTTCTTTATATCCAAATAAATTACAATTGTCTTTGGCAAATTTACCAGTTAAAAATCGATTACGTATCATTATTATATCTTCATATGTTAATTGTTCGTTATAATTAAAATACTGAAGAAGTTTTGCTAAACTCAATACATCTTTTATTATAATTTCATTTTCTTTTAAAATTTCATTATCAGACATGTTAAGAATTGGGTAATTAGGAGATTTATATAATAAGTCACAAGCCAATCTTTCTTGATTAGGAACAAACAATATACTTCTAAATCTTTTCCATGCATCGACACTTAATTTTGTATTTATATCTTTAACATCATCATTTATACATTTACAACTTATATTATAAGCTCTTACAACCACACCAATATAAACTCTATCTCTAGATATAACCTATTGTCTATTTTTCATAAAAATCTCCTGAGATTGAAGATTATATTAACATATTTTTCTAAAATAATCCATTATGGATTATTATGCTGGTTGTTTTTTTCGTTCTTCGATTCTTTTTTCACTAAAGAAATTATAAATTATCCCACCAACTAAGATCGGAACATAATAAGTAATAAATCTCCATAAAATTAATGCTGGCGGAATCAGTGGATTAGGAACAAAATTTTCAAAAAATACTAAAAAACCAAATTCTACTCCACCAGTACCACCTGGTATTGGTACAAAACTACTCATTATAAAAATATATATTCCTGTAACTATAGTTATTAAAAAACTTAACTCATGTTTTATTTTTAAAGCATTAAACACACATTGAGGAATTAAAAAATAAGATATCATCGCTATCATAACTAAACCTATTGTTTTAACGACTAATTTTTTGTTTTTTCTTAATTCAGCAAACGCTTTTATATAATCTTTAAAAAAATTATTGATTTTTTTATTTGTTTTATTTTTATCTTTTAATATTTTTATTTTATGTAAAAAGCTACATAGCCAATTAATTACTTTTTGACTAATCTTAGGATTAATACTGACTGCTAAAACTACTAATAATAAAAGTAAATTCACAGTAAATCCAAAAAGTACAAATATTTTCATCATATAATTTTCAACAAAAAAATCAAAGAAAAAATTTGCTATTACTGCTGCAATTCCCATAATTACTATCGACGTTTGAAAAATTATAAAATTCTCAACAATTACACTTGTTGCTTGAACATATGTTAATCCCTCTTTATGTAATTCATAAACTTGTAATGGTTGACCACCAGATGCAAATGGAGTAATTCCATTAAAAAACTTAGTCATAAATTGTAAGCATAATGTCTTCCAAAAAGGATAATCTTTTTTATATTCTTTTGCTAATAAATATAAAGCATAAGCTTCAAATAATACATAAAGAAAAAACAATGTTGCTGCTAAAAATAACCATGCAAATTTTGCAGTTATAAGTAAGTCCATTGATTGTTTAAAATTATCTTTCAATAAATAATATATAAAAATTCCAGATATTACTAATATTATAAAACTATTAAATTTTGCTTTTTTCATTCTTTACCTTTTTGTTTTTACTTTCCTTAAATAGTATAACATAATTATTATTAATAGCGTTTTATAAATATATATAAAAAGATCAAAACTGATCTTTTATTCTATTGGTTTATTTAATTTGACGGTAATTGTTTTTTCTTTACCTTTTCTATTTATACTAAATTTTAATGTATCTCCTACTTGATGTTTATATAAATAATATCTTAAACTTGACGTTGATACAATTTCATAATCATCAATTTTTAAAACTATATCTCCAACTTCTAAACCAGATTCTTTAGCCGGTGAATCTTTTACTACATTTACTATAAGTGCACCTTCTTTAATATTGTCTTCAATTTTTAAATCAGGTAACTTATCTTTATTTTTTTTATAATCATTTATATTTACTACTTCAACACCTAACGAAGGTCTAATCAATTTTTCACCTTTTTCAAAAATTGCTGCAAAATATAATTCGTCTTCAATCGGAATTGCAAAACCAATTCCTTCAACACCAGATGATATTAATTTTAATGAAGTTACCCCAATTACTTCCCCATTAGCATTAGCAAGTGGTCCTCCACTATTACCACTATTTATTGAAGCATCCGTTTGAATTGCTTTTAGAATATTATATTTAGGTTGGAATAAATTTCCAATATTCACTTCAACAAACCTTTCTTTTCCTGAAATAATTCCTCTTGTTGTTGTCCCCGAATAATTATAATCTAAAGGAGCTCCAACAGTAAATACAGTATCTCCTGGTCTCATAATTTCACTTTTGCCCATAATTGCAACTTGTGGTACATATTTTGAATCAATTTCCAACACTGCTATATCAGAATACTCATCACCACCAAGTACTTTAACTTCTACTCTTTCTTTATTTGTTAATGTTACCATTACTTTTGTAGAGCCAGATATAACATGATAGTTAGTCATAATATAAGCTTTTTTATTTTCTTTTTTGTAAATAAAACCAGTACCAGATCCTGTTAACATATTATTTGTATATCTTTCAACAACTACAACAGAATCATAAACTTTCTCAACTGCATCTGCTATCCCTTCATCTGTTACTGTTACTTCCTTTTCTAATTTATTAATTACATGTGATTTATGATCTGTAACT
>CAYFQA010000022.1:8145-10664 GCA_964345145.1 uncultured Muribaculaceae bacterium
ATATATAATGCACATGAACCTAAAAAGAAGGAAATAACTCCAACAAATAATGTTAAATTTCTACTTTTCATCTTTTCACCTCTTCAATAATTAATATATCTTTATAATTAATTGGAAACCCAATTTTATCTAATACTTTTGCAATTGGAATCGTTTTTAATTTTCCAGATAATATGTCTACTTCATACGATATTTCTCTTACCAATAATCTAAATTCTACATCTCTTAACATCATCTTCATTATAATTATAACAGCAAACAGATCATTTTTACCATATATATATTCACCATCCATTAATGGAATATTTAAACTATAATGATATTTATTATCTAATATCTTTCTTTGGGTACGGTGATTATACAAAATATCCTCATGAGCACATAAGTTGCGGAAATTAGCTAATATAGGTAAAAATATTAACAAATCATCTTTATCGACATTATAAATATCTGCAATCGCTTCTTGATCTTCTTTCTTCATAATAGTATATAATTCACTTACTATTCCAAAAGATAATACTTTTACAACAATCCATAAAGGAATATAACCATAATTAGATATATAATGGTTTGTTGCCGAATGTTGTCCACCATTTACCCTTATTTGCCTTTTCATTTTTTTAATTAAATCATTTACTTGTCTTGATTTTGCTGGATCTCGATTAAAGTTTGATACTTTTAAATATTCTCTTTCACGATAACCATATTTTTTAGATAATTGATAAGAAAATATACTTTTTATATTATTTTCAATTATTAACAAATTTTTAAACACTATATTTCTTACTTGACGATCAAAATTAAACATTGCATATAATTCTCTGAATGTTGTTCCAGGTAAAAAATATCTTTCTTTTTCACTTCTTAAAAATAAATGTCTATAACCACTTATAAAAAAATAGTTTTCTCTTAAAAGAATATTTTTTGTTTCTTCTTCATCCTCAATTGTTAATCCTTTTCCTTTAAAAATATCTATTTGTTCATCAATTGTTTTGAATGTTTTTAAACCCATCACATACACCCTCTACTTTAAAAGTATAACATAATCCACGTTAAAATAATATCACTTAATTAGTGTTTTTTATATCAATTTCTTGTGAATTTTTTGTGAATATCATTATTTATTTAAATCGCTTTTTAAATAAACTTCTATAACTTCATCAATTTCACCGTTTAAAAAATCATCTACGTTACTTGTTTCATATTCAAAACGAGTATCTTTTATTAATTTATATGGTTCTAATGTATAACTTCTAATTTGGCTACCAAAATCAATATTTAAATTTTGCCCTCTTAATTTTGCTAACTCTTTTTCTTCCTCTTCTTCTTTTAATTGAACTAGTTTTGAAATTAAAATTCCCATCGCGATTTCTTTATTCTTAATTTGACTTCTTTCTTTTTGACATGTAACTACTATTTTTGTTGGCAAGTGTGTTATTCTTACTGCTGAATCTGTTGTATTAACCGATTGTCCTCCCGCACCACCACTATGAAACACATCTATTTTTAAATCATTAGGATTAATTTCTATTGATTTATCATTATTTACTTCAGGAATTACTGAAACCGATGCAAAAGAAGTATGCCTTCTTGCATTAGAATCAAAAGGAGATATTCTAACTAAACGATGTACTCCTCGTTCACTCTTTAAATACCCAAATGCATATTCTCCAACTATTCTAACTGTTACACTTTTAATTCCTGCTTCTTCACCTTTTTGTTCATCAAGAATAATAAACTCATAGCCTTTTTTATTACAATATCTTTCATACATTTCTAATAACATTCCTGCCCAATCCATTGCCTCTGTTCCACCTGCACCAGGGTGAATTTCTAAAATACAATTATAAGAATCATACTTATGACCCAACAGCTTTTTTAAGCTAAATGTTTCAATTCTTTTATCTATTGATAAAACTTCTGCTTCTATTTCTTTTAATGTACTTTCATCTTCTTCAGTTATCAACTCAACTAAAGAAATTAAAGAACAAATACTCTCTTTAATATCTTCTATTTCTTCAACGTCTTTTCTTAAATTGTTTTGTTCTTTTATTACTTTATTAGCTTCTTCAACATCATCCCAAAAGTTAGAAGAACTTATTATATTTTCTAATTCTTTTATCTTTTCTTTTTTTACTTCAACGTCAAAGAGACCTCCAAAGATCGTCGACATTTATTTGATATTCATTTAAACAATTTAATAATTCCTTTTTTTCCATAACAATCACACATAAATTATAACACGTATTAAATAATTTTTTTAATTAATTTAGCTAAATTATATATAATAAAAGCTCCAATTATTAATACCAAAATATATATAAGTAAAAATAATAAATATGGTATATTTTGTTGAATAGTATTAAATATAGGTAATGAGCTTATAAAATAAGGACTAATATAAAACATATTAAAAGTTTCTCCATTTAAAACATTGGAATTATAAACAATAATATTTAATATCGAAGGTATCTAAAAAGGTATCAAATTTTTAAAAATTTGCTTTTTTCAATGATTTT
>CAYFQA010000023.1:0-10586 GCA_964345145.1 uncultured Muribaculaceae bacterium
TCTAATTGAATCATTGGTCTTAAATCTGGTGGAATTACTGGTAAAATATTAATAATCATCCATTCAGGGCGATTTCCTGACTCGATGAAAGATGCTAAAACATCTAATCTTTTAACTAATCTTATTCTTTTTGGACCAGTTGATTTTTCAATTTCAGCTTTTAACTCCTCAACTTCGCCTTCCAAATCAACTTGTGATAGTAGTTCTCGAATAGCTTCAGCACCCATACCGACACGGAATTCATGCCCATATTTTTCATAATAAGCACGATATTCACGATCAGATAAAGTTTGTTTTTTCTCTAAAGGAGCAGTTCCTGGATCTAAAACAACATAACTAACAAAGTATAGTACTTCCTCTAAATCTCTTGGTGACATATCTAAAACTAATCCCATCTTTGATGGAACTCCTTTAAAGAACCAAATATGTGAACAAGGAGCAGCTAACTCAATATGTCCCATTCTTTCTCTTCTTACTTTAGATCTTGTTACTTCGACACCACATCGATCACAAATAACATTTTTATATCTTAATCTTTTATATTTACCACAAGAACATTCAAAGTCTTTTGATGGACCAAAAATCTTTTCACAGAATAATCCATCTCTTTCTGGTTTTAATGTACGATAGTTAATAGTTTCTGGTTTCTTAACTTCTCCATATGACCAAGAAAGTATTTTTTCAGGAGAGGCAATTCCGATTCTTAATCCTTTAAAATCATTAACTTCTATCATTATTCATCTCCCCCTTCATCTTTTCCACCGAGTTCTTCTAAAATATCATCTTCTGATTCTTCAAAATCATCAGGAAATTTTTCTTCAACATCTTCTTCTACAACTTCTTCAGATTTTTTTTCTTTTTCATTATGATCTTGAAAATCTACTTCTTCAATACTCACAGGTGTTTCATCCTTATCTTCTTTTGCTTCGATATCTTTCATCTCGATTAAATTATCTTCATTATCAATAATTTGAATATCTAAACCTAAAGCTTGGAATTCTTTTATTAATACTCTAAAGCTTTCAGGTACACCAGCTTGATTAACTAATTTACCTTTAACCAAAGCTTCATATACTTTTACACGGCCAATTACATCATCTGATTTGATTGTTAATACTTCTTGAAGAATATGCGCTGCTCCATAAGCATATAGAGCCCAAACTTCCATTTCTCCAAATCTTTGACCACCAAGTTGAGCTTTACCACCAAGTGGTTGTTGTGTAACTAATGAGTATGGTCCAGTTGAACGAGCATGTAATTTATCTTCAACCATATGATTTAATTTAACCATATACATAACACCAACTGATATTTTATTATCAAATGGTTCACCAGTTTCACCATCTATTAAAGTTATTTTTCCTGTTTCATCCATTCCAGCTTTTTTCATCATTTCATGAATTTCTGGAACACTTGCTCCATCAAATACCGGTGTAGCAACATGTAAATTTAATTTTTTAGCTGCCATTCCTAAATGTAATTCTAAAATTTGTCCTAAGTTCATACGTGAAGGGACTCCTAATGGATTTAATAAAATATCAACAGGGGTTCCATCTGGTAAATAAGGCATATCTTCTTCAGGTAATATTAGAGAAATAACACCTTTATTACCATGTCTTCCTGCCATCTTATCTCCAACTTGAACTTTTCTTTTTTGAGCTATATAAACACTAATTTTTTTAGAAACACCCGGTGCTAGTTCATCTGAGTTTTCTTTTGTATATATTTTAACATCATGAACAATTCCTGCCGCACCATTAGGTACTCTTAATGAAGTATCTCTAACTTCACGAGTTTTTTCACCAAAAATAGCATGTAATAATTTTTCTTCTGGAGTTAATTCCTGAACACCTTTTGGTGTTACTTTACCAACTAAGATATCATTTTCTTTAACTTCAGTTCCAATTCTTATAATACCATCTATATCAAGATTTTTTCTTGCTTCTTCACCTACATTTGGAATATCACGTGTTATTTCTTCTGGTCCTAATTTTGTATCACGACATTCCATATCATAATGTTCAATATGAATAGATGTATAAGCATCATCTTTAACCAATCTTTCATTTAAGATAATTGCATCTTCATAGTTATATCCATGATATGTCATGAAAGCAATAACTACGTTTTTACCTAAAGCTAATTCTCCTTGTTCAGTACTTGGTCCATCAGCAATTACCATTCCTTTTTTAACCTTATCTCCTTTTTTAACTAATGGAATATGGTTAAAACAAGTAGCGTTATTACTTCTTTCAAAGTTTGCTAAATAATAAACATCTTTTTCTTTTTTTGTTTTTATAATAATGTTTTTAGCATCAGCATATTCAACTTCACCATCTTCTTTAGCAATAATTGTTGAACCTGAATCTCGTGCTGCTATATATTCAACACCAGTACCAACAATAGGTGCTTCAGATTTTAATAATGGAATTGCTTGACGTTGCATGTTTGATCCCATCAAAGCACGGTTTGCATCATCATGATCTAAGAATGGAATTAAACTTGTTGTAATTGAAACTATTTGTGAAGGCGCAACATCTACAAAATGAACTGCTTCTTTACTAACTAAAACGTTATCTCCGTTAAGTCTTGCTACTAATTCATCCTCAATAATTTCATTTTTATCATTAATTTTTACAGTTGCTTGAGTAATATAATAATCTGCTTCTTCATCAGCAGTTAAATAAACTATTTCATCTGTAATAACTGCATTTTTAACACGACGATAAGGAGTCATAATAAATCCATACTCATTTATCTTTGCGTACGATGCTAATGATGTAATAAGTCCTATATTTGGTCCTTCTGGTGATTCAATTGGACAAATTCTTCCATAATGAGAAGTATTAACGTCACGAACATCCATCCCGGCACGATCTCTTGATAATCCACCAGGCCCTAAAGAATTTAATCTTCTTTTATCAGTTAATTCTGCAATCGGATTTACTTGGTCCATGAATTTTGATAATTGTGAACTACCAAAAAACTCTTTTAAAGCTGCTGTAACAGGTCTTATATTAATTAATGTTTTCGGAGTAACAGTTTCTATTTCTTGAGTAGTCATTCTTTCACGAATAACTCTTTCCATACGACTCATACCGACACGGAATTGATTTTGAATCAATTCTCCAACTTGTCTTACTCTTCTATTACCTAAATGATCAATTTCATCAACATTACCTATACCAGACAATAAATTTAAATAATAACTTACTGCAGCATAAACATCTGAAATAGCAAGTCTTCTTTCAGTAATTGATTGATCATTACCAATTATTTTATGAGTAATGCTTGGATTATCTTTGTCATATATTAAAACTTCTTGAACTTTATTATATGTATCTAGTTCATCATTAATTTTTACTTCTTTTAAAGCATAGCCATTTTCAAATAATGGTCTAATACTTTCTAATATTTCTTTTGTTAAAATAGTCCCCTTTTCTACTACTACTTTTTTACCATCTTTAATATCTTCAGCAATTTTTTGATTCAATAAACGATCTAAAACATTTAATTTTTTATTATATTTATAACGACCTACTTTAGCTAAATCATATCTAAATTTATCGAAAAATCTTGTGATTAAATGGTTTTTAGCACTATCTAAAGTTGCTGGTTCACCAGGTCTTAACTTTTCATATAATTCAATTAATGCTTCTTCAGTATTTGTTGTACTATCTTTATCTAAAGTGTTTTTTAAATAAAAATTATCACCAAACATTTCGATAATATCTTCATCATTAGAAAGTCCTAAAGCACGTAAAAGTGTCGTAATAGTTACTTTACGAGTACGATCGATACGAACATAAATGACATCTCTTGCATCAAGTTCAAACTCTAACCAAGTACCTTTATTAGGAATCATTGTTCCACCAATTACTGGTCGTCCGTTTTTATCAATTGTTTTTTCGAAATAAATACTTGGACTACGCAACAATTGAGAAACTATAACTCTTTCAGATCCATTAATAATAAATGTACCAGCCGGAGTCATCAAAGGCATGTCACCTAAAAATATTTCTTGTTCTTTTACTTCTCCAGTTTCATGAATAAATAATCTCGCTTGCACTTTTAAAGATGCTGAGTAACCAACCATACGTTCCTTAGCTTCCTTAATAGTATAACGAGGTTCATCAAAAGAATATTCTCCAAACTCTAAAGAAATATTACCTGTGAAACTTTCAACTGGAAATAAATCATCAAATATTTCTCTTATTCCCTTTTCTAAAAACCACTCATATGATTTTTTTTGAACTTCTAGCAAATCTGTTAATGCTAAAATATTTTTTGTTTTAGAAAACGATACACGTTCTCTATGGTCACCAAATTTTTCTGTTTTGTACGCCACTGTTTCACCCCTACACTAATATTTTTTTGTATTTGGAAAGTTCTTAAAAAGAACATGCCACCAATTTATAATACTATCAATCTTGTTTATTGTTGTCAATCTTTTTTGCACAAAAAACGTAAAAACCTTTACTTTTTTTTACTAATTCAACTATATAGTCTTGAGTTAAGGTTTTTTCTATGCTTTTTGCACCTTGATCTTTTCTAATTACAAACCACAATTCACCAGACTCTTTTAAATATTTTTTAGCATTAATTAAAATATCTAAAACAATCTTCTTACCAGCTCTAATTGGTGGATTTGTAATAATTAAATCATATATATCTGTTATTTTGTCATAACTATTACTTATAAAAGCATTACCATCTATATTATTAAGTTTAATATTTTTTTGACATAAATGAACTGCTCGATTATTAATATCAATCATATCAACTTTACTTTTATATATCTTAGATAAAACAATACCAATAAATCCATATCCACAGCCAACATCTAAAATTGAATTAAAATTTTTATCAAATGATAAAAGAGTTTCTACTAAAAACTTACTTCCATAATCAATATGGTCTTTAGAAAAAACTCCTAAGTCACTATAAAAAGAAAAGTCATGGTCTTGGTACGAATACTCAATAACTCTTAATTCACTTTTTAATTTTTCGTTATTTTCAAAATAATGATTCAACCCAGTTTCATCTCCAAATACGAGCTTATTAAAGCATCATTATAATTAATAAACAAGTTTTTTTATTATTTCTTATTGACATATGTCAGAAAAGGTGTATAATGAAATTAATGACATATGTCAGAAATAAAAGTGAGGTGATTTTGATGCCAAAATTTGATGGAAGAGGACCTAGAGGCGAAGGTAAAATGACTGGAAGAGGTTTAGGTAAATGTGCAAATAAGGGTGAAAAAAATATAAAAGAGACTAAAACAAAAGAAAATCCAAATCAAGGTTTATTAAATAAAGTATTTAATAACAAACAAAAGAAAAAAGACTAAATGGAGGTTAAACATGGCTAGACCTAGAAAAAGAAGAAGAGTTTGTTCCTTACCAGAAAATAATAAATTTGGACCTTTTGGTATTAATCATAGATTAGAGCAAGTTATAATGACTGTTGATGAATATGAAACTATAAGATTAATTGATTTAGAAGGTTTAAACCAAGAAGAATGTGCCGAAAAAATGGAAGTTGCTAGAACTACTGTTCAAAGTATATATACAGAAGCAAGAAAGAAAATAGCCGAGGTATTAGTAAATGGTAAAACTTTATTAATTGAAGGCGGAGATTATTTAATTTATAATGATGCACAAAACGTTTGTGGTCGAGGTAACAGACAAAGAAGAAATCGAAATTAGTTAATTAAAAAACACTTTTAAAAAAGTGTTTTTTTGTTTTTAAAATTAACTAGAAGTTACATCAACGCATGCAAGTATACCTGCAATGATCATTATTAAACTTAATACGATAATTAATGCCCATTCTATACTATAAATAATCATAAATATCTTTAACAATTTATTTTTTCTATATTTAATAAATCCAATTACTAAAACTAAATAAGTTGTAATCGCAAATATTATTCCTATACTAAGTAATATATCCAAATCAAAAACAAAATAAAACAGAAATAATAAATGAGTCATTGCATATAAAGTAATTGAAATAATTTCAATTACTTTTTCAATAGTACTTTTTTCAATTGGATAAGCATTATCCATCATCTTACCACAGTTAGGACAAAACTTATTATAATCATTAACAAAACTTCCACAATTAGAACATCTATTCATTATTCTCACCTACAATTATTTTCCATTATAACTATAACATATTTCCTAATATTTAGTATTAATTTTATTTTTAAATATTAATATTATTATACCTAATATTATAGTTAATAAACTTATTATTTGATTGTAAGTACCTATTTTTGTTCCATAATCCATTTTTAGAAATCCTAAAAAAAACTTGCTTAAACCAAGGATAATAAAACTATATGCTAGTTTATTTTTATTAAATTTATTTCTTTTCGATAATGGAATTAAGTAGATCGATATACTAATAAACACGATTGCTTCAAGAGCTTGTAATGGAAATAAAGGGGTGTTAAGTTTTATTGCTGGTTGATATTTATAAACCACACTTAATGGTCCTGAATATTCAATACCCAGACAACACCCCTTTAAGAAACAACCAATCTTACCAATGCCATACATTAAAGGTATACTCGGTAAAATAATATATAAGGTTTCTGTTACTGGTTTTTTAAATATTAAAATAAATATTAAAATAAATATCACTATTCCGTTAACAATATTATAAGAAGCTAAATAAATATGTTCATGATAATTAGTCATTATTAATGAACCTAATAATGAACCAACAATCATCCCAATAGTCTCATACACTAATAAGCCTATTATTTCTCTTTTGTCATAATACTTATTATTTTTAGACAAATATAAAACAATTAGAATATTACTAATTAAAGCTAATAATATAAATATTTCATATAATGGTATATTAGTATTAAACATAATTACTTCCTCGCAGTTATTCCATAATATCTTCTTCTTAATAAAATTCCTTTTGGAGTTGTATTGTTTTTTACATACTCATTTATTAAGTCATCATCAAATTCTTTTTTATAAAAATCAACATAAGATTCTAAATCATTATCACAGAAATCATCAATAATAGGTGTTTTTAATAATAAAGCTACTAAATCTTCTTTAGTTTCAAAATATTCTCTTGAATAGATTGGAACAAGTTCTACTTCTTTAAATCCCGCATCTAAAATAGCTTCATAATCTCGTTGTCCCATTCCTTTAACATCATGATAACCTTGACCACGATTAAATAATCTTTTTAATTGCCAACAATCTAAGTAATCCACACCTCGAACTAAAAGTAATCCTCCTGGTTTTAAAGATTCATATACTTGTTTAGCATCTATTATTGTGTGTCTAGCAACAATTATATCAAAATAATTGTTTTCAAAATCCATTTTTAAATTATCCATTACTTTAAATACAATGTTTTTTCTTCCACTTTTTTCTAAGTTTCTTTGAGCTGTTTTAATCATTTCTTTAGATAAATCAGTTCCAATTATTTCTTGAACTTCAGGAAATTTGTTGATAACTTTTTCTCCTCCACCAGTTCCTAAATCTAATATTTTATAATTTTCTTTTGCTTCTTTGTTAAGAATATCAGTCATACTCCAATCAGTTAAATATTCTTCAACACTTTTTATATGACTGAAATCCCAATCTTTGATTTTTTCATAAAATTCTATTTCTTTGTTCTTCATATTTTCAAACCTTTCTAATATGTGATTGTAATAAAAAAGACCCTCCTCTCATACATACGACAAAACCAATCACAAATTAATGTGTATGATATTTGCCATTCATGAAAAAGATTCTATTTTTCATATAAACTATCACTATAGATAGATAATAACCCGCGAATGGGCGAACTGAATTACTACGGCCTAAATATAACAAACTTTTATTAAAAAATCAATATTTTATTTTTCTATCTTATTAAATAAAAGAGGAACTTCTTCTAAAACAATGTCTTCTTGTAATTCTACTTTTTCCCATTTAGCTTCTTTTAGTTTTAAAACTTCTATTATCTTTTGACTTGTTTCAGGCATGAAAGGATTAATTAAATTAGCAATATTGGCAATCATATATACACATGTATATGTAACATTATTAAATTCAGTTATATTTTCTTTAGCTAAAATCCAAGGCTGTTTTTCATCATAATATTTATTACCAAAACTGATATAGTCTAATATATAATTAATAGCAGACTTGAATTCACCTTTTTCGATTAATTCGCCTACTTCTTGATAAGCTAAACTTGTCTTAACTTTAATATTTTCATCTATATTTGATTGTTTAATAACACCATTAAATTTTTTTACAATAAATGATAAATTTCTATTAACAAAATTACCTAAAACTCCTACTAAAAATTTATTATGAGTTTGAATTATATCTTCTATTGAACAGCTTGTATCTTTTGTTTCCGGTCCATTAAAAGTAAAATAAAATCTAATCGTATCAGCAACAAAGTCATTTAATAGTTCATTTACTGTTATTAAATTTCCTTTGCTTTTAGACATTTTTTCATCATTTAAAGTTATATATGCACTTGAAATTATATAATCTGGTAAACGATAATTACTTTCCAAAGCAAGCTCTAAAGCTGGATAAATAGTTGCATGAAATGTAATATTATCTTTACCATGAACATAATATGTTCTTAGATTCTTATTATCATTAGAAATAAATTCGTTAAAATTTATATTATTCCTTTCACAAACTAACTTACACATTGATAAATAACCAAATACAGCTTCAAACCAAACATATATTTTTTTATCTTCATAACCAGATATCGGTACATCTACTCCCCAGTTTATTTGCCTTGTAGCAGCACGATCAACTAGTCCCATATCCAAATACTTTTGTGCTTCACCCAAAGCATTTTTACGCCACTTATCTTTGTTGTCATCAATTAATTTCTGTAGTTGTTCACTAAAAGAGGATAATTTAAAATATAAATGTTTATTATCTTTATATGTTGTTTTATTATTACAAGTCTTACAATGTTTACCTAATACATCAGCACTGTTCAAAGAAGCCATACATTCTTCACACTGATCACCAGTACTTACTCCATTACAATGCGGACAAGTTCCAACTATCTCTCGATCAGATAAATAATCTTGGCAATGTTCACAATAAACTTCTGGTGAAACTTTTTCATATAAATAATTATTTTCATACATTTTTAAGAAAAAATCTTGAACTACTTTTTGATGATACTTAGAATCCGTAGATGAATACTCATCATATGTAAAATTCATATTTTTAAATGTTTTAACAAATTCATCATGATAATAAGATGATATTTCTTCTGGAGTTTTATTTTCTTTTTTCGCTCTTTCGGTAATCGGAGTTCCATGACTATCAGAACCCGATACATAAATAACATTATCACCATTTAAACGATAATATCTTGCTAATAAATCTCCTGGTAATAAAGCAGCTAAGTGACCTATATGTAATAAATAATTAGCATAAGGCCATGCTCCTCCTATAAATATATCTTTTTTCATCTAATCACTTCCAAACATATATAATTTTATCATATTATTATTACTTTTTAAAAACAAAATAATAACTCTTATAAATAAGAGTTATTGTTTTAATTTTCTTGTTTTATTACTATAAAAATCCATCATCGATTTATTTATTTCACTTGGACTTATACCTTCGTTTAACATTCTTTGATATTCATTTTGAACTTCTTCAAAAGTCTCTGCTACAACACTTATTCTTCCATCACTTAAATTCCAAAGAATATCATGTTCTTTTTGAGCATCAGTTATATTAAAATAAAATTTATAACCAAGTCGTTCTTCTACTTCATCACTATAGAAACAATCCCCTAAAATTACTTTTTCACCTGTTTTAACATCGTAAAATTCAAATAAAGTAATTGGCGATCCATTCCAATGCTTTGCCGTTCTTTTAAATCTGTCATAATAAAGTAACGTTCTCTTTTTCTTTTTTTCGATTTTCTTTAATACTTTTTTTCCCATATTAGCCACTTCTTGAATTAATTGTTCGTTATAATAACATATTTTAATTTTATTCTCAATCAACTATTGATGAATCTTGATAATAATCTATTTCTTTTAGATTTTCTGATAAATATTTTAAGATACCATTGTCATCATCAATAACAATTATATTATTTAATTTTCCTTTATATTTTTTTAATGTATTATACTTTAATTCTTTTGAACTAATATTTGGATAACTTTCTTTAGGAATAATAATTCTTTTTTCTTTTTCAAAATAAGGGGCATGTTTATCTAACCAATTATTTTTATCTTCTATTTGCTGTTCATATATACATATAGACAATATATATAAGTTAACATTTCCTAATTTAGATAATTTTTTTAATGTATTAATATTGGTTGTTATTGGTCTTTTATTTTTAAAATCTAATGGTTTTAAAAATTCATAATCCGCAATTACTCCATCCATATCCACAAATATATTTAATTCTTCATCTTTATATTTGTTTTTTAATTCCGCAATAAAATTCATATTACTTCCTTAAATATAAACCTTTAACTGTATCTAACACATTTAACTTTTGAAACAATTCAACTTTTTCTTCTTTACCTTTATCATTATCTT
>CAYFQA010000024.1:0-3324 GCA_964345145.1 uncultured Muribaculaceae bacterium
GAAAAAGAAGCACACGAATTAGAAAGATTAATTAAATTAATATCTGATCATTTTAATTTAAATACAATTATCGAAATAACTAATATGGATACTCCATTAGGTAATAATATAGGAAATGCTTTAGAAATAGTTGAAGCTATGGATATATTAAGAGGTAAAAATGGTTATTTAACAGATTTAGTAATAAGTTTTGCTGCTAAGATAATTGCAAATACAAAAAACATTTCATTTGAAGATGCAGAAGAATTAGCGATAGGGTCAATTAATAATGGTATGGCATATTTAAAATTTTTAGATATTGTAGAATATCAAGGTGGAGATATTGATAATATTAAATTATGCGATAATATAATTCCAATCAAATCACCTAAAACCGGAATAATTAAAAAAATAGATGCATTAGAAATTGCAAAACTAGCTTTTTATTTAGGTTCTGGAAGATTAACTAAAGAACAATCAATAGATTATGGAGTTGGTATTGTTTTATGTAAATCTGTTGGTGATAAAATAAATAAAGATGAACCAATTATGAAGTTATATACTAGTAAAGAAGTAATAATTAATTTTGATGATATATTTGAAATAGTTTAGGAGTTTAAATAAATGAGTCAAGAATTATATCAAAAAATATTACCAGCATTAAAAACAAAAATAAGTAATTTAAAAGAATTTGGTTATGAATATATAACTGAAGAAGATGTTTTAAAGTATTTAATAGAAAATGTTTGGGAAGAAGATAAAGAAATGGCGATTGATGAAATAATTGCTGATATTTTAAATACTCCAAATTATTTAATTAAGGATTATTTAATTGAACAAAGTTTAAAGAAAAAAAATAAAAATAAGAAGACTGATATAGATAGTCTTCTTTAGAAGGAGATATTAATGAATAATACAGTTACTTATGAAATGTTAATGAAGAGATTGAAAAATTATTTACCAAAAGGTCAAATAATAGAAGATATCGAACGTGCTTATGAATTTGCTAAAGAAAAACAGAGTAATATTACAAGAGTAGATGGTTCTTCTTTATTAGACCATAGTGTAGCAGTAGCTTATATACTTTCAGAACTAAATGTTGATCATATTACAATAATATCTTCTTTATTACATGAAAGTATAACTGCTGGTTTAACTGATAAAAAAGAAATTAATAAATTGTTTGGTAAAGAAGTAGCATTAATTACTGATAATGTATCAAAAATTAACAAATTAAAATTAAATGATGATTCAGAATCATCTTCTATATATTTAAGAAAAATATTAGTTGGTTTATCAGAAGATGTTCGAGTTTTATTTATTAAATTAGCTGATCGTTTACATAATATGGAAACAATCTACTATATAAAAAATGATTTACAAAAACAAAAACTATTAGATACAAAGAATGTTTTAATTCCTATCGCTCATCGATTAGGTATTAATACTATTAAAAGTAGATTAGAAGACTTATGGTTAAAACATTCTAAACCAGATATATATCAAGATATTGTTAATCAACTAAGTGGTTCTAAAGATGAATTAAATATTGCAATTGATGAAATGATTCAAAATGTTTCTAATATTTTAATTGAACATGATTTACATTTTGAAATAAAAGGTCGAGTTAAATCAGTATATAGTATTTATGAAAAATTATTAAAAGGTCGAAAATTTTCTGATATATATGATATTTTAGCAATGCGAGTTATTTTTGAAAAAGAAAGTGATTGTTATTTAGCAGTTGGGTTAATTCATTCAAAATATCGCCCAATTACTAAAAGATTTAAAGATTATATTGCAATGCCTAAACCAAATGGGTATCAGTCATTACATACAACAGTTTTTGGTATAGATGGTTATTTATACGAAATACAATTAAGAACAAAAGAAATGGATGAAATAGCTGAACATGGTATTGCTTCTCATTGGTCTTACAAAGAAAAAGGAACATTGAAAAGCCAATATTATATGGAACAAAAATTAGAGTTATTTAGAAATTTAGTTGAAAGTAAAAATTTAGATGAATTAGAATTTGATAAACAAGTTGAAAATGAATTATTAAAAGAAATGATTTATGTTTATACACCAAAAGGAGATGTAATTGAATTACCTCTTGAAAGTACTCCAATTGACTTTGCTTATCGAATTCATTCTAAAATTGGTGATACAATGGTTGGAGCGATTGTAAATGATGCAATTGTACCTTTAAATCATCAATTAAATGATGGAGATATTGTTCAAATAAAAACAAGTTCTTCATCAGTTCCAAAAAAAGAATGGTTAAATATGGCAACAACATCACAAGCAAAAAGTAAAATTAAGTCATTCTTTAATAAACATGAAAAAGATGATTGTATAATTCGTGGTAAAGAAATATTTGAAAAAGAATTAAGAAGATTAAAGGTAATATATGCAGATACTTTTACTGATGAAAATATTAAGAAAGTTTTAAAAGAATTAAAATTAAATGATTGGGATGAAGTTTTATTTAATATTGGAACATTACGTATCACAATTAAATCTATTTTAAATATTATAGATTCTGATCCTAATAGTGGTAAAAAAGAATTAATTGATCGTGTTATGGATAGTGAAGTAACAAGATTAGATGAATATAAAAATGATATTATTGTTGCAGGTATTGATGATATTAAAGTTAACTTAGCGGCATGTTGTAATCCAGTTATGGGAGATAAAATTAAAGGTTACATTACTAAAGGAAATGGAATAATGGTCCATCGTGATGGTTGCATCAATATTCGTAACATTGAAGAAAGAATAATTGATGTTGAATGGAATACTAAATCAGATAAATTATATTTTGCTAATTTACTAATTAAAACAACAAGTGGTTCAAATCCAATAGTAGAAATAGTTACTAAAGCAACAATAAGAAATGTTCAAGTTGAAAGTTTTAAAACATTAAAAAGCAATAATAATTTAAATTATTTATTAGTAGTTAGAACTAAATCTAATCAAGATTTAAATAATTTTATTAATGATTTAGTAAATCTTAAAGATGTAATTTCAGCAGTAAGAGAGGGAGAATAATGAAAGTAGTAGTTCAAAGAAGTAAATATTCAAGTGTAAGTGTAGATAATAAATTAATTAATGAAATTAATTCGGGATTAGTTGTTCTTGTATCATTTACACATTCGGATACTGAAAAAGAAATTGATTTTTTAGTAAATAAAATTGTTAATTTAAGAATATTTGATGATGAAAATGGAGTTATGAATAAAAGTATTTTAGATGTAGGAGGAGAAATCCTTTCAATTTCTCAATTTACACTATATGCTGATACTAATAAAGGTAATCGTCCATCTTATGTTAATGCCTTAA
>CAYFQA010000024.1:3334-10503 GCA_964345145.1 uncultured Muribaculaceae bacterium
TGAAGAATCTATTAAGTTATATAATTTATTTAATGAAAAATTAAATAAATTAATAACTACTAAACCAGGTGTTTTTGGTGCCGATATGGAACTTAAAATAACAAATGATGGTCCTGTTACAATTATATTGGAAAAATAAATCTATGAATGAAGATTTAAAACTAGAAGAAAACGAAATTATATAATTAATTCAAAATAAAAAAGACCTATTGGTCTTTTTACATTTTACTCATTTTATTAATAATAAAGTTAATTGCCTTTTTAGGATTCATTTTGTACATAAAATTCATAAATTTTGAATCGCTACCGACAAATGCCTGAAATTTATTTTGTTCCATTGCTTCAATAATATAAAATGCAGCTTGTTGAGGAGGTAACATTTTATAATTACTTGCAGTAGAATCATTTTCTTTAGCTGTACCTGAGTTTTTTGCAATATCAGTTGCTACAGCACCAGGGAAGACAATTGTAACATTTAAATTAGTCCCTAATGATTCAGCATATAAACCTTCAGTGAATAATTTTAAAGCTGCTTTAGAAGCTCCATACATTGTTTGTCCTGGAAAAGGAAAGAAACCTCCCATACTTGAAACATTAACTATATGTGCTTCTGGTCTTTCTTTTAATTCATGAATAAATAATCTAGTTAAGTTAACTGGACCAAAGAAATTTACATCCATAACCCAATCAATAGTACCAGCGTCTAATTCACTTACAGGTATAAATGGTTGAATAACACCAGCATTATTTATTAAACCATCAATTTCACCATGTAATTTTAAATATTCTTTTTTAAATTTTTCTAAAGCTTTATAATCAGTAATATCTACTTTATGAGTCGTTAATTTATCTGAATTTTTTGCTATTTTTTTTGTTTCCTCTAAACCTTTCTCATTAATATCCAATCCAGCAACTGTTGCTCCCATATGTAATAGTTGTAATGTTAATTCACGACCAATACCAGCACCAGCCCCTGTAACGATAATTTTTTTACCATATACTTTCATTTTTATCCCTCCATAATAATTATATCAAGATAACATTATTTTGCGTAAATAAACTTTAAATAATGTGTAAAACACTTTACAATATTTATTTTTTTATCTAATTCATTTAAAATTAAGAGATAAGTTTATAGACTTAAACTAATAATTATGATAGTATTTAATAGAGGGTTGATTGAATGAAAGATAAAAAAACTTTTATAATTAGTTTAGCTATACTTATGATTTTATTAATTATTGGAGGAGTTTCTTTCGCTTTTTATACTGCATTATTAACTAAAACTAATGAAGATAAAAATATAGTTATAACAGCTGGGAGTCTGGTTTTAGAATATAATGGTAATATATCTACTGTAGGAGAAATTAAAAGACCAGGTGATTATCTTAATAGTACATTTACAGTTAAAAATATTGGCATAAATGAAGTTAATAGTTATGATATTATTTTTGTAGATGTAATTAATAATGTTTCTAATAATGAATATGTATATGAACTTACATGTACATCTTATGCTAATTATGGAGCTGGAAATCAACAAATATCTGGTACATGTGTAGGTAAAAATGAAACCCCTGTACCAACTACTGGAGGAATTGCTATTACTTCTGAAACAATACCTATTAATATAACTCATGTTTATAATTTAAAAGTAACTTTTAAAGAGATTGGTGTACCACAAGATTATAATCAAGGAAAAGTAGTACAATTTAAATTAAATATTGAATAATTTTATATTAAATGCTAAAATTAATTTGATTTCTATTAAAAAGACTGACGACCTTTTTATTAAAATAGAACGCATACGTGCGATAAAGAGTAGAGAGTACCTAGTAAAGTAAGGTGGCACCGCGGAGAAATTCGTCCTTACATTTTATTAGGTTTTTATTTTAGAAGGAGAATAATATGAAAAAATATAATAATAATGAATTTAATAAGTCAAATATTGGAAATGAATATACAGTTCACGGTTGGGTTAATAAAATAAGAAATATTGGAGAAATAATTTTTATTGACTTAAGAGATCGAAGTGGAATATTACAGGTTGTCTTTGATAAAGAAACAAGTAAAGATTGTTTCAATCTTGCTAATACATTAAAAAATGAATATTGTTTAGAAATAACTGGGAAAATTCGAGCAAGAAGTAATCCAAATCCAGATTTAAAAACAGGTGATGTTGAATTAATTGCTAGTAATTTAGTAATTTTAAATGAATGTGAAACATTACCATTTAACATTTATGATACTAGTGTTTTGTCTGATACAGTTGGTTTAAAATATCGTTATTTAGCATTGAGAAAAGATAAACTTAAAAATATTATTTTAACTCGTCACCAAATTATTAAATCAATAAGAGAATATTTAGATAATTTTGGGTTTGTTGAAATAGAAACACCAATTTTATGTAAAAGTACACCTGAAGGAGCTCGTGACTATGTAGTACCTTCAAGAATTAATAAAGGGCATTTTTATGCATTACCACAAAGTCCACAAATATTTAAGCAATTATTAATGGTAGCGGGTTTTGAAAAATATTATCAAATTGCTCGTTGTTTTCGTGATGAAGATTTAAGAGCTGATCGTCAGCCTGAATTTACTCAAATTGATATTGAAATGAGTTTTGCTGATGAACATGATGTTTGGGATACAGTAGAAGGAATGCTTAAAAAAGTAGTTAAAGATATTAAAGGAATTGATTTAGAACCTTTTCCTCGTTTAAAATATCAAACTGTAATGGATGATTATGGTTCTGATAAACCAGATATTCGATTTGAAATGAAACTACAGAATTTAACTTCTATTTTAAAAAATAGTGATTTTACATTATATAAAAATGTAATTGCTGAAGAAGGCGTAATTAAATGTATTGTTTTAAAAGATAATGCTAATAATATTTCTCGTAAAGATATTGAAAAAATGACTGAAGAAATTAAAAAATACGGACCTAGTAACTTAACTTATTTTAAATATGAAAATAATGAATTTAACAGCGGGGTAGCTAAAAACATTGAAGAAAACTTATTAAATGAAATAAAGGACTATTTAAAGTTAGGTAATAATGATTTAGTACTAATTGTTTCTGGTAAATATAAAACTGTAAGTGCTGCATTAGGTTATTTAAGAACAAGTTTGGGTAAAAAATTTGAACTATATGATCCAAAACAATTAAGTTTTTTATGGGTAACTGATTTCCCAATGTTTGAATATTCTGAAGAAGATGGAAGATATTATGCAGCTCATCATCCTTTTACAATGCCAAATAAAGTTGAATTACTAAGCGAACCAGATAAATGTCTAGCTCGTTCATATGATATTGTTCTTAATGGTTATGAATTAGCAAGTGGTTCTGTTCGAATTCATGATGCTAAAGTTCAACAAGAAGTATTTAAAAGATTAGGAATAAGTGAAGAAGAAGCAAGAGAAAAATTCGGTTTCTTTATTGATGCTTTCAAATTCGGAGCGCCTCCGCATGCTGGAATTGCTCCAGGTATAGATCGTTTAGTTATGATATTATGTGATACTGAAGATATTAAAGATGTAATTGCTTTTCCAAAAACTCAAACTGCAAGTGATTTAATGAATGAATCACCTAGCACCATAAGCGAAAAACAGCTTCGAGAACTAGGTATTAAAATTGTAGGTGAAAACAAATGAAATTTACAGAAGAATTAATTAATACTTATGCAAATAATTTAATGTTTAGACTAAACGAAGAAGAAATTACTGATTTAATTACTGATTTAGTTACTTTAGAAACAAAAATGGATTATTTAAATAAAAATATAGATTTAAATGATGTGGAAATATTATCTCATCCATTTGATTTAGATGATGTTAAATTAAGAGAAGATATTGCTAGTGAATCAATAAGTACTGAAGAAGCTTTTAAAAATACTAAAAAAGTTACTAATGGCGAGATAGAAGTACCAAGGGTGGTGAATTAATGAAAACAATTCAAGAAGTTAAAAATAACATTGAACAAATTGGTGCTGATAAATATTTAAAAGAAACACTAAAAAATGCAAAAAAAATCCAATCTCAATATAATTTATTTGTTAATATTAATGAATCAGTTCAAATAAATGATCTTAAAAAAGATTTATCTAACATACCTTATACTGTTAAGGATAATATAGTTACTAAAGATTTAATTACAACAGCATCATCTAAAACATTAGAAAATTATATACCGATTTTTAATGCAACTGTAATTGAAAAGTTAAATGAACAAGGTGCATTAAATATTGGTAAAACAACAATGGACGAGTTAGGAATGGGATCATACGGTTTAAGTGCATCAAATGGAATAGTAAAAAATCCGTTAGATGCTGAGAGAGTTGCTGGTGGTTCATCTGCTGGCTCAGCAGTAAGCGTTGCTTCTTCTTTAGTGCCTTTTTCATTAGGTAGTGATACAGGTGATTCAATTCGTAAACCAGCTTCATATTGTGGAATTGTAGGTTATAAACCAACTTATGGTTTAGTAAGTAGATATGGTTTAATTCCATTTGCATCTTCTTTAGATCATATTGGAGTTTTTACTAATACAGTTTATGACGCTGCATTAGTAATTAATTCAATCAAAGGTTTAGATGATAAAGATATGACAACATTTAAAAGCGATAATTTAAATTTATTAACCAATATAAAAAATGAGAATAAAAATAAAAAATTGTTTTATTTAAATAATTTCATAGATATTAAAAATTATCAAACTCCAAGTGAATATTTAGAAAGTACACTAAGTTTATTTAATAATACTATTGATAAACTAATTGTTTCTGGTTATGAAGTAATAGGGATAGATTTTGATGAGAATTTATTAAAAGCTTTAAAACCAGTTTATGATGTAATATCAAACGCAGAAGCAACTACTAATAATTCTAACTTAACTGGAATTATATTTGGTCCAAGAGATGAAGCAAATGACATAAATGAAATGATTATCAATTATCGAACTAATAATTTTGGTTCTGATGTTAAAAAAAGATTTGTTTTAGGAAGTTTTGTTTTACAAAAAGAAAATCAAAAAAAATATTTTAATAATGCTTCTAAAATTAGAAATTTAATAGTTCAGGAAATAAAAAAATTATTTTGTGAATATGATGCTTTAATTATGCCTGCTGCAGCTTCTATAGCACCTAAAATAAAAGATAATAAAAAAATAGAGGATGAATTAGAAATAGCGCTTGAAAATAACTTAGTTATTGGTAATTTTGGAGGTTTTCCAAGTATAACTATACCAATGGGGAAAATAGATAATTTACCAATTGGTATAAATATTACACAAGAAATAATGACTGATGATAAGTTATTAAATTTAGCATATAATATTGAACAAATAATTAAAGGAGATGAATAAAATGGCTTATGAAGCAGTAATTGGTTTAGAATTACATTGTGAATTAAAGAGTGAATCTAAAGTATTTTCATCAGCGAAAAATGCTTATAGTGAAATACCAAATGAACATCTCCAATATTTAGATTTAGCTTTACCAGGGACTTTACCAGTATTAAATCGTCATTCAATGGAAGAAGCTATTAAACTAGCTGTTTGTTTAAAATGTGAAATTCCTAAATATATGGTCTTTGATCGTAAAAATTATTATTATCCAGATTTACCAAAAGGATATCAAATTACACAACAAAGTTATCCAGTTGGTATTAATGGTGAATTAGTAATTGAATTTGAAGGATCAGAAATTCCTATAAAGATTCATGATATTCATTTAGAAGAAGATACTGCATCTTTAGATCATGTTAATAATATAACTTTAATTGATTATAACCGTTCAGGTGTTCCTTTAATAGAAATAGTAACTGAACCTTGTCTTCGTTCAGCAGATCAGGCTGTTGCATTCTTAGAACAATTGAGAAATATTTTAAAATATACTGAAATATCTGATGCAGATACAAAAAAAGGACAAATGCGTTGTGATGTAAATGTTTCACTACGTTATGAAGGTGATTATGATTTAGGAACTAAAGTTGAAATAAAAAATGTTAATTCTTTTGCTAATGTTAAAGAAGCAATCAACTATGAAATTGAAAGACAAACAAAATTATTTGATGAACATCGTCAAGATGAAATAATTCAAGAAACACGAAGATTTGATGAAGAAACCGGTACAACAATTAGTATGCGTGAAAAAGTAGAAGCAATAGATTATCGTTATTTTATTGAACCAAATATTCCAAAAATAAAAATTGAAGAAGACTTAATAATGCGTTTAAAAAGTGAAATACCACTATTACCAAATCAAAGAAAAAAATTATATATAACAGAATATGATTTAAATGAATATGATGCAAATGTATTAGTTAAAGATAAAGAATTATCAGATTATTACCAAGAATGTGTTAAATTAGAAATTGATCCACAAATTGCTTGTAATATTGTAACAACAACAATTTTAAGTTACTTAAATAAAGATAATTTAAAAGTATCAGATTTATATTTAACACCAGAAATGTTAAAGTTTATTGTTGATAAACAAAATTCTAAAGAAATTTCTTCTAAACAAGTTAAAGAATTAATAGATGAAGTTATTAATAAAAAAGAACATCCAGAACAAATTTTAAAAAGAAGTGGTATGACTCAAATTAGTGATGAAGAAGAATTATTAAATATTATTAAAAAAATATTAGATAATAATGAAAATCAAATTAATGACTATCATAATGGAAAAACGAATTTATTTGATTTCTTTGTTGGGCAAGTTATGAAAGAAACAAAAGGTCAAGCAAATCCAACTATGACAAGAGATTTAATGAAATTTGAATTAGATAAAAGAAAATAATAAATGAATTGTTGGGTGATTTAATGAAAACGGATATTGAAATAGCAACTAATGTTAAATTAAAACATATTAGATGTATTGCAAAAAAGATTAATATTAGTACTAGTGATTTAGAATATTATGGCAATTATAAAGCTAAAATATTAACTAAAAATAATAATCTTAAACAAGGTAATTTAATTTTAGTAACTGCTATGTCTCCAACAAAAGCAGGTGAGGGTAAAACTACGACTAGTATAGGCCTTGCTGATGGTTTAAATAAACTTGGTAAAAAAACAATTCTTTGTTTAAGAGAACCATCTTTAGGTCCTTGTTTTGGGATGAAAGGTGGAGCTTGTGGTGGAGGTTATGCTCAAGTTGTACCGATGG
>CAYFQA010000025.1:0-10348 GCA_964345145.1 uncultured Muribaculaceae bacterium
GAGGGCATCCTGTGAAGCACTCGATCGTATCCGCTGCCCAAAAAATAGAATACATTCCTTGATCATACGCAGCTTTTAACGTTCGATCATTAAACTCTCCAGCTGGAGGGGCAAAATAAATAATAGGTTCATTAATAATTGAACTTAAAACATCATTCGTCCTTTTAATTTCCTCAACGTATTGATCATAAGTAAATCCACCCCAACGTGAAGGATGCGAGTAAGAGTGGTTACCTATTAGATGACCATCATTATAAAGTTTTAACACTTGATTCTTATGATTTTCTGCATAACGACCTTCAAAGAAAAATGTTGCACGTACTCCCAAACGATCTAAAATCGTCATCATTTTATCCAACTCTTCTTCTCCCCAAGCCACATTAATGCGTAAAGAGACGTACTGACCTTCTTCATTTCCTTTATAGATAGGTCTTTCACGGAATTGTTCAGGATCTTGTTTATAATCAATTTTCTTACAAACAATGAGTGAAGGATCAAACTCTCCATTTAACAACATCTTATTATAAGACAACTCATAATCAACTTCAGCACCTACTAGACCAGGAACAAAATCCCAAACACTATCTATTCTCGGTTCAACAGCTTCAAATCGATGAGTTTCCATATACTCAACTAGCTTCAAATGAATTTCATCATTCATATTTGAAACTGAATAGGCTTTATGATAAAAATTAACACCGATTAACAGTGTGACATAAGCAACAATCCCTAAGACTGCTCCTATCTTTTGCTTCACAGCTTTCACCTCTAGTCATACGATTTAATCTTTAACAGTGTGCCACGATTACTATCAGTTTATTCATTTTTTACTCAAATTTATCATTTGACTTTAATGTTTTATGACATAAATCTAATAAATTGTAAAAAAATGCTATTTTAAGCTAGAGGAGTCATGACCAAAGATTGAATACCTTATCTATCATAAATTAAAAAACTAAATCATCCTCTCTTCAAATATTATTATTAAAATTCTCATATGGGTTAGTGGCAGTCCCTGTCTAACAGGATAGCAGAGCCTTCATAGTCCTCTTATCCTATTAACATCAACTCTTTTGAATCTATCTATTTTATGATACAAAAATTTCTTAAAATAAATCCAAAATAAAAACTCGCCAATGGCGAGTTTTTATTATTCTGCTTGTTGCTCCGCTTGTTCTTTCATCGCTTCTTTGCGTGATAAATTCACACGTCCACGATCATCAATTTCCGTTACTTTAACGTGAATTTGATCTCCAACATTCACAACATCTTCTGTTTTAGCTACACGTTCTTCTGCTAATTGAGAAATATGCACTAATCCATCTTGTCCAGGGAAGATTTCAACAAAGGCACCGAATTTTTCAATACGAACAACTTTACCTAAATAAATCTTACCAACTTCGACCTCACGAACGATATCCTCAATCATCGCAACCGCTTGATTAATATTTTCTGTGTTATCATGTAAGATATAAACTGTTCCATCTTGTTCAATATCAATTTTAACCCCTGTTTTATCAATGATTTCATTGATTTGTTTTCCACCAGGTCCAATCACATCACGGATTTTATCCACTTTAATTGTCATCACTTTAATTTTTGGAGCGTAAGCTGATAAATCCTCACGAGTTTCAGCAATTGTTCCTAACATATGATTTAAGATTTGCATACGTCCAACTTTAGCTTGTTGAAGGGCCTCTTCTAAAATCTCACGGCTTAACCCTTCAATTTTGATATCCATTTGTAATGCACAAATTCCTGATCTTGTTCCTGCAACTTTAAAATCCATATCTCCCATATGATCTTCTAAACCTTGAATATCAGTCAAAATTTGATATTTATCATCTTTGGTAATTAATCCCATAGCAATACCTGCAACAGGTGATTTAATTGGTACTCCGGCTGCCATTAAACTTAAACATCCTGCACATATACTTGCTTGTGATGAAGAACCATTACTTTCTAATATTTCTGATACTACTCTAATTGTATATGGAAATTCCTCTTCCGATGGCATAACTTGAGCAAGTGCTCTTTCTCCTAATGCACCATGTCCTATTTCACGACGTCCTGGAGCACCATAACGTCCTGTTTCACCAACAGAAAATGGTGGAAAGTTATAATGTAACATAAATCTTTTCATATCTTCTAAACCAAGACCATCTAAAATTTGATGTTCACCAATTGCTCCTAATGTAGTCGTTGCTAAAGCTTGTGTTTGACCTCTTGTAAATAATGCTGAGCCATGTGTTCTTGGTAATAAGTCAATTTGAGCACTTAAATCTCTTATTTCATTCATTTTTCTACCATCTGGTCTAATACCTTTATCAGTAATTAACATTCTTACTTCTTCAAATTCGATATTATCAACAATACGATTTACTTGTTTAATAATACCTTCTAATTCTTCATTTTCTTCATAAACATTAGTAAAATGTTCAACTGTATCATTTTTCACTTGTTCAATCGCAGCATATTTTTCTAATTTTTCCTTGATTTGAATTGCTTCTAACATCTTACTACCAACAAAGTCTCTAACTTCTTTGTCTAGTTCCGCATCAATTTCTGCTAATTCAACAACAAGTTTTTCTTTACCTATTTCATTAACTATTTCTTCTTGAAATGTAATTAATTTTTTAATTGCTTCATGACCAAACATTAAAGCTTCTAACATTGTTTCTTCACTTAATTCTTGAGCGTCTGCTTCAACCATATTAATTGCTTGTTTAGTTCCAGCAACTGATAGATGTAATTTACTTTTTTCTAATTCTAAAGAATTAGGATTAATTATAAACTCATCATCAACTAAACCAACATTTACACCTGCAACTGGACCATCAAATGGAATATCACTTATCATTAACGATAGTGAAGATCCAAACAAAGCAGTCATTTCTGGCGTATTATCTTGATCGACAGATAAAACTGTGTTAATAACTTGTACTTCATTTCGAAAATTTTCATCAAATAAAGGTCTAATTGGACGATCTATTAATCTTGCTGTTAATGTAGCGTTATCAGATGGTCTTGTTTCTCTTTTAATAAACCCACCTGGTATTTTACCAACAGAATAAAGTTTTTCATTATAAACAATTGTTAAAGGAAAAAAACTTCTTTCACTAACAATATTACTCATAACTGCTGCAGTTAAAACAACAGTATCTCCATATCTAACCAAAACAGAACCATTAGTTTGTTTAGCAAGTTCTCCACTTTCAACAACAATTTTACGTCCATAAAAATCTAATTCAAATATTCTTTTCATATATTTCCTCTTTCTAGAAAGAAAAGACACTTAAAATAAAGTGCCTATTTTCTTATATTTAATTTTGATGTAATATCTCGATATCTTAAAACATCTTTTTTCTTTAGATAATCAAGTAATCCTCTTCTTTTACCAACTTTAAGGAATAATCCTCTTTTTGAATGGTAATCATGAATATGAACTTTCAAATGTTCAGTTAATTCATCAATTTCTTTTGTTAAAATTGCTATTTGAACTTCAGTAGAACCAGTATCTTTACCATCTTTACTAAATTCTTTAACAATTTTTGCTTTTTCTTCTTTTGTTAAAGCCATATTAATACATCCTCCATTTCTCTTTATCTGTCATATCCTAGAATGAAATCGGAGATTTTTCAATCCAAGATAAAACTTCTTTTTGATTATATAACATTATTTTATTTGTTGCAAGTATTATTATACTTATTAGTCCATGGTACTAATTTTAATATCCCCTATACCACCAGATATAGTAATATTGTTTGGACCTTTTCCATTAACACCTTTTTGAATACTTTTTTTATTAACTTTAATATCTCCTATACCTTTTTCTATATCAAAAGTATAATTACTAATTCCATCTAACAATTTAAGTCTTATTTCACCAATTCCAGCATTAATTCGATTTTTTCCTTTCAAGTAAATAGTCGCATCAAATCTTCCTACGCCTAAATTTGCTTCTAAGTTTTTAATTTCTCCATGACGAATAATCATCGAACCTGTTCCACCATCAATTTTCAATTCTTCAGTTATTTTAGTTTTATTAACAACTAATTCCCCTGCTCCTAAATTGATTTTAGCTTGTTTAGTATTTAATTCTTCAATCGTTACACTTCCTGCTCCAGCAGTAATTTCAACTTCTTCTAAATCAATATATGTAGGTAAAACAACAACTAATTCTAGTTTATCAGAAAAACTATATGGATAAATTTTATTATCTTTAATTACAACTCGATCTGAATCCTCATTAATAGTAACATCATCATTATTAGTAATTACAGAAAAATACTCACCATTTTTAATAGATAACTTACTAGATTTAGTTTCAATTTTAATTTTTCGATAATTTTCAAACGTAAATGAAATATTTCTTTCTACTAATGGTCCAGGTGTTTGTTCATTACCAAGAAAACCACCTAAAAATAATAAACCACCTACTAAACCTCTAAAAATTAATAAAATTATTATAAATGCTAAAACATATGCTGCATATTTTATGACTTTTTGGAACGAAGTCATTTAATATCAACTCCTCCAAAGACACATGTTACATTTACATAGACCACTTTTTCTTTTTTGGGATTGTTTGTCAATATTTTCTTATTATCAACACCACCAAATATTGTTGTTTCTTTTACTTTGACAGTAACATCATCTGGTACAAATATGTCAATTCCTCCAAAAACTGAAGTAGCATTAATAACTATATCTTCTTTAATAATAGCATTTCTTAAATTGCATTTAATTCCACCAAATACAGCATTTAATTCAATATGATTAATTTCATCTTCTAAAATTAAAACTTGATTACTAAATATTGCTGAATATTCTAAAGGACTGCTTTTCTCACTAAGTTTTTTAATATTTCTTGCAATTGTATCATTAACTCTATTTTTAAATAACAGTGTTAATCCAATACCAATTAAAATTGATGGTATTATTAAACGACTTAATTTATCAATAGTTATTAAATCTTGAGCAACAAATAATAATGATGTACCAATTAAAATACCAACTAAATTTCCAAACGTATCTTTTCCATTTATTAAACCAATTAAACAAGGAATGATTATAAATAAAGTCCACCAACCATCAAAAAATATATTAATATCAATGATTTCTAATGAATTTAATCCATAAACAATTCCGATAATTACCAAAGACACACCCCAAATAATTCTATTTAGATTTTTCATATATCCTCCTATATTAATATTATATCACTATAAAATAATAATGTCATAATATTTTATAACATTAACAACGGCTTAACTAATTGAGTATCTTTTTGATATGTCATGTAAATTGCAATTAACTTATTACCTTCATAATAACTAATATAATCTCCAATAAAATCTTTTTCTAATAGAGCTCCATTTTTAACTTTTGTTAATTTGTTTCCTGTTACTTCTTCTTTTGGATAAGATGAAAACAATTCTTCTATTGAAATAATTTTATATTCATTATTAAATACTTGTTGTAATGTAAATGCTTCATCAATTAAAAAATTACCTTGTTTTGTTCTTCTTAATTCAATCATTGTAGCCCCACAACCTAGTTTATTACCTATATCGTTAATTAAACTACGAATATATGTCCCCTTAGAAACTAAACATCTAAACTTAATTAAATTATCTTCTATACTTAATATTTCTAATTCTTTTATTTCTACTTCTTTTTTTGGCAATACTACTTCTTCATTATTTCTAGCATATTCATATAATTTTTTACCATCTATTTTTACTGCTGAATATTTTGGTACTTCTTGAGTATAACGTCCTTTAAAACTTAATATTGTTTCTTTGATATATTCTTCAGTTAAATTGACATTTACTTCACTTAAAACATTACCAGTAATATCATAACTATCTGTTTTTATTCCTAATTTCATCGTTGTAATATATTCTTTATCATAATTAGTTAATAAATCATTAAGTTTTGTACATTTACCAAGTGCAATAACTAACAATCCGGTTGCAAGAGGATCAAGTGTTCCTGAATGACCTATTTTATTCATTTCAAAAAAGTCGTTAAGGGAATTAACCACATCACGACTTGTTTTGTTACTACTTTTATCAACAAGTAATACCCCATTCATATTACTGTTCTTCTTCCTTTATTTGTTCTAATAGTTTTTCGATTTTTTGACCATAAGCAATTGATTTATCAAAGATAAATATAAGTTCTGGTGTATGTCTAACTTCGATTGTATTAGCTAAAGTCTTTCTTAAAAAAGGAGTAGTTTTTACTAATTCAGAATCTATTTCTTGATCTGTATATTCACCCATAAAAGTATAATAAATTTTAGCTTGACTTAAATCATTAGCAACTTCAACATCGGTAATTGTTATATTTTTAATTATTTCATTTTTACTTTCATTAGCAATTATTTTACTTAATTCAATTCTAATTTCATTAGCAATTCTTTTTGATTTTAGTTTCATCTTTTAATCTCCACCATTTCAAAAGCTTCAATAATATCTCCTTCTTTTAAATCATTATTATTTACTAATGTAATTCCACATTCAAAACCTTGTTTTACTTCTTTAACTTGATCTTTTTCTCTTTGAATTGAAGATATTTTTGTTTCACTTATAACATTTGAATCACGAATAACTCGAATTTGAGAATTATTTTTAATAATTCCATCTGTTACATATGAACCAGCAATTGTTCCAACTTTAGAAAATTTAAATATTTTTCTAATTTCAGCATGACCTGTTATTACCTCTTCATATTCTGGATCCAACATACCTTTCATTGCTAATTCTATATCCTCAACTAATTTATAAATAATTGTATATAATCTAATCTCAACACCATAGCCTTTAGCAAAGTCTTTTGTCGTTTGAGCTGGTATAACATTAAATCCGACAACAATAGCATTTCCAGCATTAGCTAAAACAATATCACTTTCTGTAATTGCTCCGATGCTACTTCTAATTACTTTAACTTTAACACCTTCAACATCAATTTTTTCTAAAGCGTTTTTAACAGCTTCTTCGGTACCACGAACATCTGCTTTTAAAACAATGTTAATTTCTTTAACTCCTGATTTAATTTGTGAAAATAAATCATCCATATTAATAGGTGCTTTTTTATGCTTTTCAGCTTTGGCTTGATCTTTTCTAGTTTGACAAACTTTTTTAGCTTCTGCTTCAGTTTCAAATGCCATAAAACGATCACCAGCACTTGGATTATCATTAATACCTGTTATAACAACCGGCATACTTGGACTAGCTTCAACAATATCTTTACCTAAATCATTTTTCATAGTTCTAACATTACCAACTACACAACCAGCAACAATCGGATCTCCTAAACGTAAAGTACCATTTTGTATAAGTAAAGTCGCTGTACAACCAGTATGTAAATCACATGATGATTCAATAACTGTCCCTAAAGCATAACGCGAAGGATTAGCTTTTAATTCTAACATTTCTCCTGTTGCAATAATTGTTTCTAATAATTTATCAATACCTTCACCAGTATGAGCAGAAATTTTAACAAACGGATAAGTTCCACCCCATTCTTCCGGAGTAATATTTATTTCAGCAAGTTCTGTATAAACTTTTTCAATATTAATTCCTGGTTTATCAATTTTATTAATCGCAACTATTATTGGTACATTAGCTGCAAGGGCATGATCAATTGCTTCTTCTGTTTGTGGTTTAACACCATCATCAGCCGCTACAATTATAATAACAATATCAGTTACACTTGCTCCACGAGCACGCATTTCTGTAAATGCAGCATGACCAGGAGTGTCAATAAATGTTAATTTTTCTTCATTATACTTAATTTGATAAGCACCTATATGTTGAGTAATTCCCCCACTTTCCTTATCTACTACATGTGATTTTCTAATATAATCTAAAAGTGATGTTTTACCATGATCAACATGACCCATAATTGTTATTACAGGCGCTCTTTTAACTAAATCTTTTGGATCATCAATTATTTCAAATTCTTCAAAATTTGCTATATCTTGAGTTTCTTCTTTCTTTAAACTCTTATTATAATAAGCAACTATTATTTCTGCAGTTTCATAATCAATTGCTTGATTTAAAGGAATCATTAAACCAAGCTCCATTAACTTCTTAACAATATCTGTTCCATTAACACCTAAACTATCAGCCAATTCAGCAACTGTCATTCCTTCTTTGTATAAAACTAAATCAGTTGTAACTTCTTTATTACTCATTAACTTTTCTTTATTTTTATACATTTGTTTTTTCTTAGTTTGAAATTCTTTATTAGTTGTTTCTTGTTCAGATTTTCTTCTTATCTTTTCTTTCTTGACATCTTCGCTAGTATCTATTTTCATACTATGAACAATATCATCTACTATATCTTCTAATTCTTCTACTTCATCTTCATCTAATTCTTCATCAGAACTAAAAGCATTTAAAGTATTGTCCAAAAGTATGATATCATCATCACTTAACTGTGAAGATGCCTCAGTTGCTTTAATTCCCAATTCTTTACACTTTTTTAAAATTTCCGCTACAGATAAATTCATTTCCTCTGCATATTCTTTTACACTCATCATAAGAGTCACCTCTTTCTATTATAATTCACTTTTTAATTGTTCATATAATTCACTATTTATTTCTACACCAAGCAAATGATTTAATTTTTTATTATTCATCGCCTGTTTAATAACTAATATATCTTTTTTTAAATATAACCCTCTTCCATTTGCTTTACCAGTAGGATCATATAATACTTCCCCATCTTTAGTTTTAACTATTCTAAACATATCTTTTTTTGGCAATTGTTCATTAGTTATTACACATTTTCTTAAAGGTACTTTATTCTTCATCCGCGACCACTTCTTTAACTTTTTCAACATTTGCTTCTTCATTAATTTGTGTTAATGTTTTAACATTAATTTTATATTTAGTTAAACGACTAGCTAATATAACATTACTTCCTTTTTTACCAATTGCTAAAGGTAAATTTTCTTCATCAACTATTGCTAAAGCTGTTTTTTCTTCTTCAGAAATAATATTTACAGTAACATTTTTAGCCGGACTCAAAGCATTCGCTATAAAAATTGCCGGATCTTCATTATATAAAACCAAGTCCACTTTTTCACCATTTAATTCTTTTAAAATGTTTGAAATTCTTGTTCCTCTTTCACCTATACAAGCTCCAATTGGATCAACTTTTTCCATATTACTAAATACTGCAACTTTACTTCTATTACCTGCATCACGAGCAATTGCATATAATTCAATTGTTCCATCTGCTAATTCAGGAATTTCAGCTTCTAATAATCTTTTAACAAATCCATAATGTTTTCTAGAAACTAATATTACTGGTCCTTTTGGTCCCGCTTCTACTTTAGTAATATATACTTTTTTACTAGTACCCATTTTAACTGTTTCACCAGGAATCATTTCACTTTTTGGTAAAATACCTCTCGTTCTTCCTAAATCAACATAATAATTACGTGCATCTTCCATCGCAAAAAGTCCAACCATCATTTCATCTTGCTTATCAATAAATTCTTCAACAACACTTTCTTTTTCTGCTTCTCTAATTTTTTGCATTAATACTTGTTTTGCCGTACCTGCTGCGACTCTTCCAAAATCTTGAGGAGTAACTTCTTCTTCGATTACATCACCAATTTTAGCATTAGGATATTTTTCTTTAATATCACTTAATAATACCTCAGCACTTAAATCATAATCTAAGTTGCATTCTTCATCAGTTTCTTCAGTCAATTCTTTAACAACAACATAATAAGAAACTACCTTAATTTCTCCAGTATTACGATCTATTGAAACTTTAACATTTGTTTTTGAATCAAAATTCTTTTTATAAGCAGTTATTAAAGCTTGTTCTAAACCTTCAAAAACAATATTTTCACTTATACTCTTATCTTTAACAATTGTTTGAATTGCTTTAATTAATTCTTTACCATTCATTTTAATTACCTCTTTCTTTGCTAGATATATCTAATATATAATTTTCTTCCTTGATATCATATTCATCCACAATTGGATTTATTTTATTTGTCGCCTCAACAATTGTATCTAAATCCAAACCACCAGGACGATCTAAAATAATCTTTAAAAACAAATAATTATTTTCTTCTTCCATCTTAATTGAATCTACAATTATATCATCATCTAATACCTCTTCAATTAATGCTTTTAATTCATCAAATCTTTTCATATCTACTCCTATTTAATAATAAAAGTGGGATTACGCCCACTTAAATCTGCAACTTGATTATAACAAAACAAATAATCAATGTAAAGGAAATTTACAAAAATAATTTTATAATAATCTCTTGTTATTTTAATCAGGTGGGTGGGAGCGGACAATAATTTAT
>CAYFQA010000026.1:0-125 GCA_964345145.1 uncultured Muribaculaceae bacterium
GGTAACATTATTATTGAATCAATCCACATAAAATTATAATAATAACCACCTAAAAATCCCATTAAAGCAAAAATTACACTGAAGGTAATTACCCAAATAGTTTTTTTGTTTTTCTGATTATTCAG
>CAYFQA010000026.1:135-6575 GCA_964345145.1 uncultured Muribaculaceae bacterium
TTCCCATTGTTAATCCAGAAAGCCCAATTCTTAAATAAATAATTAACATAAAGAAATATGATAATGATTTGGCATTGAAAAATATTATTAATAAATTTAAAGGACTCATTAAATAATATGTGATTGTACCTAAAAAATTAAAACCAAGACCTCCATTAAACGAAAAGAAAAGATTTCCTTCTTTTAATTTTGTTAATAATTCAATATAAAATCCTGGATATTGATGTCTTGCATCAAAAACTTGATATACCTCTTCAAATATAGGCATATATTTGGCAATTATCGACATTAAAAAAAATAACACAATCGGAATAAAAAAACAAAGTAAATATATATTTCTTTTTTTCATTTTCACCACATTATAATTGTAACATACAATGTATAATTAGGCACATAATTATTGACAACTAAAACTCAGTATGTGATAATTACAATGTAAGGAGGATATAAAAATGGAAATAGAAGAAAGAAGTTTAAGAAAAAATAATATTTTATTAGTTGTTATTGGAATTGCAACATTATTGGTCGCTATTGTCTCGGCAACTTTTGCTTATTTCTCAGCGACAATTACTAAAACAGATGAGAATAGCTCGATTAAAATACAAACAGCAGCACTTGGTATTACTTACAATCATGGTCAAGCGGTACTCTCTGAAGATTTGATGCCAGGAGGTCCAATTAATTCAAAGGTTGTTACTGTTGAAAATAACACTGCTTATGAAGTAAAATACACATTAAGATGGAAAGCAGGAGTTACAAATACTTTTGTTAACCAACCCGATTTAACATATGCTGTAAATTGTGAAGGAAAAGACTCGCAGTCAAAAGCTAAAGCACAATTGCCAGCAACGAATGCGTCAGGGACAACACCTATTTTAACAGGGGTAACTTTACCTGCTAATACAACCCATACTTGTACTTTTGATTTTGAATATCTATACAAAGCTGAAGAACAAAATGCAGATAAAGGTAAATCTTTTGTTGGAAACTTTGAAATAATTGCAGATCAATTACCGTAATACTATATTTCAGTATAAAATAAATAACTAAAACCTCTTTTGAGGTTTTTTTGTTTACATGATTTATTTGACTTTTATTGCTAGATAAAATTAATTATGATACGATTGTTTATATAGGATAGGGATTATGGGAGATAGAGATTATTATAAGATAATTAAAGATGCATTCAATTATATAGCCAAGGCTTTTTCTTGGTCATGTTTTTTGTTGTTATTATTAATTGCTATCTTTGTTATTAATTATTCTTTTGAGGCCCGTGCTTATAAAGCTAAAGGTCAAAAACATCAACCAAAATATTCTTTATTTACAATTTTATCAGGAAGCATGGAGCCCAATATCAAAGTAGACGATGTTATTTTTGATATTAGGGTAGATAAGCCAGAAGAATTAAAAGTTGGTGATGTAATTACTTTTGTTACAGAAAATCCAGCACTAAATAATATGATTATTACTCATAGAATTGTTGGAATTGGTCAAAATGAAAATGGCTATTATTATCATACTAAAGGTGATTTTAATAGCTCAGAAGATAATGCTACTGTTTCATTTGGAAATATAATTGGTAAAACAGTATTTAAGATTCCCAAACTTGGATTATTACAAAAGATAATCGTAAATAGAATTGGCTGGATAGTTCTTATTTTAATTCCAACTTTATCGGTTATTGTTTATGATTCAATTAAAGTAATAAAAACAATTCAATTAAATAACAAATCAAAGATTATATCTATTCAAACTAGAAAAACAAAAATAGTTGATACATCATCATTAAAAGAAAGATTATTAAAGAAAAAAATAGCTAATTCAAATGATTAGTTTAAATTATTATATTCGTTCATAAAGTAATCATCTGTCATACCTGCTATGAAATCGATTACTTTTCTTTCATTTGTCATGTTATTTAAATAATCATCATCCATTTTTGCTAAGAAATTTTTATAAAAATTATGATCTTTATTATCAATATTGTTTAAATAATAAGTAAATAATTCATTAAATGCTTTATCATAAAATAATAAATCTTCTTCTGTATTAGCAAGTCTATAAATATATTTATAATTAAAATCAAACAACTCTTTCATTGCTTTGAACACTTTTTCAGAAATAATTAAACAATTTTTATTAAGACTATTTTCAATTATATCATTAATTATTGTATTGATAATTTGAGTATTATTTTTTCCTAAAATAGAGGTAATACTTTTAGGAATTTGACTTTCATCAAGTATACCAAGTTCAATTGCATCTTGAATATCACGACCAATATAACCAATTATATCGCTGATGCGAACAACACATCCTTCTAAAGTCATAGGTATTAATTTTTTAGAATAGTCTTTTTCTTTATAAGTGCTATCAATTTCATTTAGAAATTGATCTATAGTTTTATCCCTAGGAGCATACTCTTGTAGTAGAAATTCCCCGTTATGACATAAAATTGCATCTAAAACTTGAATAGAAATATTCTTTTTTTCAATATCCATTAATATTCTTACACTTTGAACATTATGATTAAAATAACCTTCACCATGTTTAAGACTTATTTCATTTAAGATACGTTCGCCAACGTGGCCAAAAGGAACATGTCCTAAATCATGTCCTAATGAAGCAGCTTCAATTAAATCTTCATTTAAACCAAGGACTCTGCCAATTGTTCTAGCTATTTTACTTACTAAAGAAACGTGAACAATTCTTTTACTAATATGATCATTTCCTTCTAAACTAAATACTTGAGTTTTATCTATATAACGAGTATAGGCTAAAGAATGAATAATTCTATCTATATCACGAAAATAATTGGGTCTTAGATCATCTATAATAGGTTCTAATCTAATTGAATTTTTATCTAATGCTGCATATTTTGAATATAATTTTTCTCTTAAAAGTAAACGTTTTCTAATTTCTAACTGCTCCATTTATAATCACCTAAACATATTATACTAGACTAATAATAAATTGCCAATAAACTAAGACTATAGTATAATTAATTCATATAAAGAGGTGGACAATGAAAAATTTTTACAAAGAAAACAGAGTATTTTCAATACTTATGATTGTATCAATTACCTGTTTAATTATTATTGCAACATTATTAATTTTATACTTTTTTAAAGGTCAAGGAACTAATAAATATGGTAACCGTTTAGAAGGAATGAAAGAAGTTAAATTAGACACTAAAAAACTTAATAAATATGAAAATAAGTTAAAAGAAGAAAAAGGAATAGAAGAAGCAACTATTACGTTACAAGGAAGAATTGTTTATGTAACTTTTAATATTTCAAAAGAATCAAATGTTACGGAAGGTGTTAACGCTTCTTTAAAAGCATTAGATTATTTTAGTGAAAAAGAAAAAGAATATTATGATTTTAATTTTTTAATTGATAAAAAGGAAAAAGAAGAAGATGAAAATTTTCCAATATCAGGTTATAAAAATGTTAAAAGTGCAAACATTGTTTGGAATAAGTACTAATAAGGAAGATTAATATGAAAAATAGAAAAAGACTTATCATTTTATTATCGAGTTTAGTTTTAGGAATAGTTATATTATTTTTAATATTTTATTTTTTTTCTAACCCTAATAAATTAAATTCTCGTGAAAAAAACTGGTTAAAGCAAAATAAAAATATTTTAACAGATATTAGACTACCTAATGATGTTAATACATTTGGAATTGATGGTTCAGGAGTGTTTTTTGATTATTTAGAATCATTTAAAGAAAAAAATGATTTTGATGTTAATATCGTTCCTTATACATATGGTTCTATTTCACCAGGTATTGCTTTTAAAGTCGCTAATGAAATAAGTCCTAATGATATATTGTTTTATGAAGATCATTATGTAGTTGTTTCTAAAACAGAAGCAGTTGTTTCTTCATTAAGTGATCTTGAAAATAAAAAGATAGGTGTTATAAGTGGGGAATTATCCTATATAAGTAATTATTTAAGGGCTCAGAATATTACTTTTGAAACATTTAATAATGTTCCAAATTTAATTGGTTCACTAACAGAGTTAGATTATGTTATTGTTCCTTTAAATTATAGTTTATCTTATATAATGGAAAATAATTATAATATTGCTTTTCATTTAAGTGATATTAAACAATATTACTTCTTAAGAGTTGAGAATAATGAAATATTAAGTGAAATAATGAAGAAACACTATAATATTTGGTCAGAAAAATACTTTGAAGAATCATATTATGAAAATTTATTATTAACTTTTCAAAAAGGATTAAAATTAGAAGAAGCAGATTTACATAGTTTAACTAGTAAAGAATATCGTTATGGAATTGTTGAAAAAGGGCCATATGAAGTTTTATCTGGTAAAAATTATGGTGGTATAGTTGCTGAATACATAAATGGTTTTGTAAAAATGACTGATATTGATTTAAAATACTCTAAATATAAAAGTTATGATAATTTAAATAGTGTAGCAAATTCAAATAGACTAGACTTCTATTTTGGATATGTTAATTTATCAAATAAATTTACTCCATTAAAAGCAAGTTTGAATCAAGAATATGAGATAATTTCAAAAAATACTAATAAAACAATTATTAATTCATTAGAATCATTAAAAGGAAAAACAGTTTATATATTAGAAAATTCTCAATTGAAAAATTACTTTCAAAGTTTAGATCTTGTTACAATTAAAACTTATAAAAATTATTATGATTTATTCAAATTAGCCAAAAAGGATAATTTAATTATTGTTGATTCAGTTACATATAATTATTATTTAAATCGTGAACTAAAAGATATTGTCACAAAATATAATGGTAGAGTTGTTGGTGAAGAATTTGCATTTATGAGTAATTTAGATCCAACGTTTAATAAATTACTTAAAAATTATATTCGTTTTGTTGATGGTAATCTAATAAAGGTTTCAGGAATTGAAACTTATAATCAATTAGCAAGTAATCGTACTTTCTTTAATTCAGTTTTAAAATATATTATTTATACTATATTAATAGTAGTTTTATTAGTATATGGTTATTTAAGATATAAAAATAAAATTAGAATTTCTTCAAAAATAAAAAAAGATGATAAGATGAAATATTATGATTATTTAACAAATTTAAAAAATCGTAATTATTTAAATGAAAATTTAGAAAAATGGAATCAAAATACAATTTATCCACAAACAATTATTATTATAGATTTAAATAATGTTAAATATATTAACGATACATTTGGTCATGCTGAAGGTGATAAACAAATTCAAAAAGCTGCAAATATATTAATTAAGACTCAATTAGAAGACTCAGAAATTATTAGAACAGATGGAAATGAATTTTTAATTTATTTGGTTGGTCATACAGAAAAACAATTATCAAATTATATTCATAAATTATATAAAAACTTTAAAGAATTACCATATGATTATGGTGTAGCACTTGGCTATAGTGTTATTGAAGATGATTTAAAATTAATGGATGATGCAATAAATGAAGCTGCATTAGATATGAGAACAAATAAAATAAATGGAGCCAAGGATGATAAAGAAAGTTAAATATTATTTTGGTAGATTGATATTGTTGATAAGAATGCCAGAGATAAGAGTATTACCGGGACATCTCTCGTATTTTTTAGTGCTTTCCTTAGTACCAACTGTTTCTTTATTAGGTTATGTAGCTTCTTTATTAGGCTTATCAATAGATGTAATAGTTGATTTTATTTCAACTGGATTTTCAAAAGAAGCAGCAAACTTATTTATTCCTGTTGTTGAAGGTTCAAAACCATTGGATTTTCAATTTTTAACAGTAATTTTAATTGGATATTTTATTGCTTCTAATGGCGCTCATGCAATTATTTTATCTTCAAATAGAATTTATGAAATTGAAGATGATAATTATATTAGAAGAAGAGTTAAAGCATTAATAATGACATTTTTTATTGTTGTTTTATTTCTTTCATTGCTAGTTGTACCAATATTTGGAAGTACAATAATTAGTTGGTTGAATTATTTAATACCTAATGACAAAGTTATCTTGGGTATTAAATCAATATTTCCATATGCTAAAGTTCCAATAACTTTATTTATTATATTTATATTAATTAAAATTATTTATACAATGGCTCCTGATAAGAAGATTTCAAGTTCAACAGTGAATAAAGGAGCAATGTTTACATCGATAATGTGGTCTGGTGCGACATATATTTATACATATTATGCTAAAAATGTTGCTAGATATCATATATTTTATGGTGGTTTGGCTAGTATTGTAATTTTAATGATTTGGATTTATATGCTTTCATATATTTTAGTCATGGGAATAACTTTAAACTATAATAGTGAACAAACCCAAATCAGAAGAAGAAAGGCTTTGGAGGAAAAACGTTTAAAAGAAGAATTAGAGAAATTAGAAAAAGAAAAACAAACTAAAAAACCGATAAAGGAGAATAAGAAAAATGAAAAAA
>CAYFQA010000026.1:6585-9871 GCA_964345145.1 uncultured Muribaculaceae bacterium
ACTTGTTAATATACCAGTTAAATATATAGGGTTTGGTGAAAAGATGGATGATTTAATGGTATTTGATATTGAAAAATATATATATGGTTTATTTAAGGAGTTTTAATGGAAGATAGAGAATATTTAACATTATTATATTTAGAGTTACTATATAAAATAATTATATTTGGATTTGATAATATATTTAATGTTGGCACGATTATTATAATAATATCTTTAATACCAACATCAATGTTTTTTTGTCTAATTACTAAAATGTTTCAAGAAAAAATAAATAAAATTTTAACTTATATAATTACATTTCTTATTTGCTTTTGGTATGGAACATCAGTTTTTGTTAAAGTTATTTTAGATGTATTTTTTTCTATTTCACATTTTGCAATGTCGGAGCAAATTGCTGATTTTACCGGAGATGCAATTTATGAGATATTCAAGCGCTTTTATGTTTTAATAGCCCTATTAATACCATTAATTTTATTATTTGTTATAAAAGAAAAAATAAATTTTAGTAAACAATCTAAAAAAAGAAGTTTGAAAAAATTGTTTTATTTAGTTCTTTCGTTTATTTTTTCTATCGGAATTATTTTTATAAACGCAGAAGCAAACAAATTAGTATTTAAAGAAAATAATTTTTCTTTGACCATTGAAAAACTAGGAATAAATATATTTTCTAGTGCTGATATTTATTATATGATATTTGGCTATGAAGAAAAACTAGTTATTCCTGATCAAGCAAACAAACCAAAAAAAGATGAAAACGTAAATGAACAAGAAATTATATATAAGCCTAATACATTAAATATCGATTTTAATGCTATGAATCAGACTAATGATAAAAAGATTAAACAAATGAACGAATATTTTTCTTTAGATAAAGGTACTCTTCAAAATGAATATACAGGACTTTATAAAGGTAAAAATTTAATTTATGTAGTGGCTGAAAGTTTAAGTGATATTGCAATTACAGAAGAGTTTACTCCGACTTTATATAAAATGGCTAATGAAAGTTTTGTTTTTAATAATTTTTATACACCGGTAAATAACAGTACTGCTGGAGGAGAGTTTCAAGCTTTAATGGGATTATTTGCTGAAGTAAATATGCTAAATAATCGTTGGAAAAAAGCAACCAATAAAATGCCTTATGGTTTAGGAAATATGTATAAAAAAATAGATTACAATGTCTTTTCATTTCATAATGGAGAATATTATTTTCAAAGCAGAAATAAATATCTGCCAATGATTGGATTTGATAGTTATTTGGCATGTGGTAACGGAATAGAGAAAAGAATGAAATGTAATCCTTGGCCACGAAGTGATGAAGATATGGTTTTAGCCACGATTGATGATTATGTTGATAAAAATCCGTTCATAACTTATTATATGTCCAACAGTGGACATTCTCCATATACTTCAACTACAACATATTTAGCAAGAAAAAATTATTCTAAAGTAAAGGATCTACCATACTCACAACCGACAAAAATATATATATCATACATAATGGATTTAGATCAAGCGATGGCTTCTTTAATTAAAAAATTAGAAGAAAAAGAAGTTCTTGATGATACAGTTATTGTAATTGTTCCAGATCATTATCCGTATAGACTTACATTAGATCAATTAAATGAACCTTCAAAATATGAAAGAGATAATATAATTGAAAAAAATAGAAATACATTAATTATTTGGAATAATAAAACCGAGAAAAAAATTATCAATAAAATAGCTAGTCAATTAGATGTATTACCAACTGTTTATAATTTATTTGGTTTAGAATATGATTCTAGATTATTTATGGGAAAAGATATTTTAAGTTCTGAACCAGGTTTAGTATTTTTTCAAAATAGAAGTTGGGTTACTGATGAAGGAAAATATTTTACTAATACAGGTGAATTTATTGGAAATGAAATAGAAAATAAGGATGAATATATTAAAAAGGTTAATGTAATAGTAAGAAATAGAATCAACATGAGTAAATTGATAATGGAAAAAGACTATTATGGAAAAATTAAGGTGAAATAACATGTGTGGAATAGTTGGTTTTGTTAGTAAAAGTAAAAACAAACAAAAAGAATTAAAAAGTATGCTTAAAAGAATTAAGCATCGTGGGCCTGATGATGAAGGAATATTTATTGATAATGACTATGCTTTAGGACATGTTCGTCTTTCTATTTTAGATTTAACAGGTGGATCTCAGCCAATGACTAATCATGATAAAAGATATACAATTGTTTTTAATGGTGAAATATATAATCATTTAGAATTAAAAAAAGATTTGGAAAAAGAAGGTTATAAATTTAAAACTAAAAGTGATACAGAAGTTTTATTAGCAATGTATGAAGCATATGGTGAAAAGATGTTACCAATGCTAAGAGGAATGTTTGCTTTTGTTATTTATGATTCTAAATTACAAGAATTGTTTGGTGCAAGAGACCATTTTGGAATTAAACCATTTTATTATTATCAAAATGATAAAGTATTTATGTTTGCTTCTGAAATAAAAGCTTTCTTAAATCATCCTAGTTTTAAAAAAGAATTAAATGAAACTGTATTACCAAGTTATTTATCTTTTAATTATTCACCAACCGAAGATACTTTCTTTAAAGGTGTTAAAAAATTAGAACCAGGTCGTTTTTTCAAATATCGTGATGGTAATCTTCAAATTAATCGTTATTTTAAAATTACATTCGAAGAAACAGAAAGAGAATATAAAAAAATAGTTGATGATATTGATAAGGTAATGAAAGATTCTGTAAAAAAACACTTAATAAGTGATGTTGAAGTAGGTTCTTTTCTTAGTAGTGGAGTTGATTCTTCATATATAGTATCTTTAGCTAAGCCTAAAAAAACTTATACAGTAAGCTATAAAATAGATCGTTATGATGAAACTAATCATGCTAAAGAGTTAGCAGATGCTTTAAATATAGAAAATAAAACTTATTTAATTGATAAAAAAGAATATTTTAAAGAGGTTCCTAAAATACTTTATCATTTAGATGAACCACTTGCAGATCCCGCTGCGATTGCTCTTTATTTTGTATCAAAACTTGCAAGTAAGGATGTAAAAGTGGTATTATCAGGTGAAGGAGCAGATGAATTTTTTGGCGGATATAATTATTACCGTGAATCGGTAGATTATGCTTTTTATAATAAAATTCCTTTCTTTATTCGTCGTTCAATAGGTTTTCTAGCTTCTTTATTACCTGAAGTAAGAGGAATAAACTTTTTAGTTAGAAGAGGTCAAAAGCTAGAAGATAGTTATATAGGAGTTACTAAAGTTTTTAGT
>CAYFQA010000027.1:0-1974 GCA_964345145.1 uncultured Muribaculaceae bacterium
AATTAGTTCTAACATATAAAATAAATTTAAAAAAATCATCACATATAGCATTTTCACCCGTACCATAATTAATTGAATCTATATATTCATGATTTTCATCTATAAATTTAATCCAATCCTCTATTTTAGTATCATTTGTATTATACCTAGTATCCTTGCTATAACAAAATTTGCAATCCATATTACATGCGTTTGTTATTCCCCAGCCAACATTATATTTTTTCATATATCCACCTCTTATTAAGATTATATGAAAAAAAAGGCCATAAAACAATTAGATGGCTTTTATATTGTGTATAAATTTTTTTTATATGTTGGTTTTGTTCATAAATCTCATAAATTCCAAACTTGCTGTTGATTGTAATTTGCTTTTATATATTAAAAATATATCAAATTCCGGAAAATCAAAACCAATATTAACTTTTCTTAAATTAGGATATTTTTCGATTGTTTTTTCAAATAAGAAACCAATTCCTATTTCTTGATTAACCATTTCTGCAATCATTTCACTTGTTGCTATTTCAAAAGCTGGTTCTAATGGAATTTTATGTTCTTCAAAAACCGATATAAGTATTTTAGTGCTACTCGATGTCCTAAGCGGTATAATCATTTGATAGTCTAACATTTCTCTTATATCAACTATTCTGTTTAATAATTTTTCATTATTAACATTACAAGCTAAAGCACTTTTTTCTTTTGTAATTCTTTTAACAATATAATCTTCAGTACTTTCTTCTAAAGGAGAACAATCAATTAAAATATCTAATTCATTTGCATTTAATAATCTAAACAATTCTTTTGTTGGTTTAGATATAACTTTGATTTTTATATTAGGAAAGTTTTTATTAAATTTTTTGATAATATCAATTAGTAAAAAAACGCCAATATGTGATGGTATTCCAATTGTAATTTGTCCTTTTTTTAAATTAACTAAATCACTAACTTTTTTTTCACCATTTTTTAAACTATTAAGTGCATCTTCAACATATGGAAGTAATTCTTCTGCTTCTGGTGTCATTATCAAACTATTACCTCTTTCAAATAAAGTAACACCTAATTCATCTTCTAGTTTTTTAATATTATAACTAACACTAGGTTGAGTTAAACCCAATTGTTTAGCAGTTTTAGAAAAACTACCATTTTGACATACCAAATAAAATAATTTGTATAAAGATAAATCAACTAAATTCTCATTATTCTCCATAAACATCCTCCATTTTTTTATTAATTCAATTGTATCATAAAAAAGAATTAAGTTTTACCTTAACTCTTCAAAATTTTTAAAGTTTTTCAATATTCGATTTATCATATCTAATAAATAAAGGTTTAATATCTTTTGATATTTTCACTTCTTCTAATACTTTATAATTCCAAGAATTAATATTATTGTTTAAATATCTTTCTACTTTATTAGTACTATCTATCAAATATGGCTTTAATAAATTATTAATATTAAATATTATATTACAACAATTATATAATATTTCTTCACATTTATTTTTATCACTTTCAATTAATTTCCATGGTTCTTTTTCATCAAAATATTTATTTGAATATTTTATAAAATCAAAAATATTTATTAATCCATCCTTGGTGTTACCATCATCAATATTTTTTCCAACAAGGTTATATAAACATTTAAGTTCTTTTTCAATATTCACGTCAATATTTAAATTGGTTAATTTACCTGTGAAATATTTATTGATAAATTGTAATGTTCTATTTACAAAATTTCCCCATTTACCTAACAAATCACTGTTAATTGAATTTATAAACCCTTCATACGTAAAATTAAAATCCTTTTTTTCTGGATTATTAATACTTAAAAAGTATCTAATAGAATATACTAAATTATTAGCAGAAGAACAGCTAGAGATATTGACAATGCTAGGAGGTGGAGAAGATGAAATTATTAAATAGCACAACTTATGAAGGGAAAAAATATGCTGTAAATGATGTTAGAGGGTTTATTCC
>CAYFQA010000027.1:1984-9667 GCA_964345145.1 uncultured Muribaculaceae bacterium
TATATCTATCTAATAAATACCTTAAACTAATATAATTATCTTTACTCTTTGATATTTTTTCTCCTTCGATTGTCAAATATTCATCAGAAACTATTTTATCTGGTAATTTATAATTTTCTTCTGTTGCTAGCAATAATGACGGGAAAATTACTGTATGAAAAGGTATATTATCTTTAGCATGAACTAAATATATTTTATTATCTTTGTTTTTTTTTCCAAAAATCCTCATAATTTAATCCTTGTTCTTCTATATATTTTTTACTAGCAGTTACATAACCCCAAACATTTTCAAACCAACCATATATTTTTTTATCATTAAAACCTTTAATTGGAATATCAATTCCATATTTTAAGTTTCTAGAAGCACATCTATCGGGTATTCCCTCATTTAAATATCTTTTAGTAAATTTTAAGGCATTTTCTCGCCATTCTTCTTTTCTAGATTCTACTAATTCATTAATATCGTTTTGAAAATTAGACAACTTAAAATACAGATTTTTATTTTTTTTATATATTGTTTTAGATCCACATAAAGCACATTTAGTATCTTTTACTTCATTAATAGTTAAAAGACTTTCACTTTCACACTTCGGACAAATTCCAATAATATAACGATCCGCTAAAAACAAATCACAATTTTGACAATATAATTGTTCTTCCTCTTTTTCATACAAATAGCCCTTATTAAAATATTTTATAAATTGAGCTTGTACAAATTTCTTGTGATATTCATCATCTGTTCGATTATATATATCAAAACTAATACCCAAATCTTTAAAATCTTTTTTAAATGAAGTATGACATTCATCAACCAAATCATTAGGATTTTTATTTTCTTTTAATGCTTTTATTTCAATTGGTGTTCCGTGACAATCAGTACCTGTTACCAATATTACTTTATTACCTTTTAAACGATGATATCTTGCAATTACATCACCAGGTAGACTACTAGTTGCATGACCAATATGGATATCACCATTAGCAAAAAGCCAACTAATTCCTACTATAACATTCATTTTTATCCCTCTTTCTTTAATAAAAAAACTCTTAAGAATATTATTATTCTTAAGAGGCGAAATCTTTCACGTTACCACTCTTATTTATCAATACATTACTATATTGAACTCAACAACCTACTTATGTCTTAGCATAGTTATAGGTATATGCTATAACGGGCATTTCCGTAATGACTTACTAATATTATTTCAGTCATTCACCTTAAGGGCCATGTTCAAAAAATAATTATATCCTCATTTTCACCTAACTGAGTTCTCTAAAATACTTTTTATTTTTTTACTCTTCCTCGCAATGGTTTTGTGAATGCATGTAATATATCATTTTTAAGTTTATTTGTCAATTTCTTTTAAATATCATCTCACAAAAAAGATTAAGTTGAATACTTAATCTTTTTCCTAAATTTATTGGGTTGCTTTTTATTTTGTTCTAATTTATGTAAAAATTACTACTTTGTACCGTATACTCTATCTCCTGCATCTCCAAGACCAGGTAATATATAACCAATTTCATTCAAACATCTATCTATAGATGCACAATAGATTTTTACATCTTTATGTGCTTTTTTTACTGCATTTATTCCTTCTGGAGCTGCTATTACACATAGAAAGTTAATTTTCTTTACTCCATCTTTTTTCAATCTATTTATTGTTGCAATAGCACTTCCACCTGTTGCTAACATTGGGTCTAATATAAACACTTCTCTTTTTTCTATGTTTTTAGGCATTTTATAATAATATTCAACAGGTTCTAATGTTTCTTCATTTCGATAAAGTCCAATATGTCCTATTTTAGCAGTTGGTAATACCTTTAATATACCATCTACCATACTCATCCCTGCTCTTAAGATTGGTACAAATGCATAATCATCTTCATTAAGACATTTTGTATTTATATTTTCAAGTGGTGTCTCAATACTTGTATTATGAAGTTTTGCATCTTTCATAGCTTCATAACATAAAATTATTGATAATTCACTAATTAATTCTCTAAATTCTTTTGTCCCAGTATTTTTATTTCTAAGTATTGATAACTTATGAGTTATTAGGGGATGTTTTAGTTCTTTTTCTTTCATTTTTCTCCTCCGGTATAAATAAATTTAATAAAATACCTACTATTGCCGCTAAACTCATTCCTGAGATTGAGACCATAAAATTACCTTTAGCAATAGTAATTGCCGCTCCACCAAGTCCAAGTACTAACATCGATGCAGATATTATTACATTTTTTGTATTAGAAAAATCAACTTTATTCTCTATTAATGTTTTAAGTCCATTTACAGAAATAAATCCATATAATAAAATTGATACTCCTCCTAATACTGCATTTGGTATAGATGATATAATGGCTGTTAATTGTCCTAGAAAACCAAATATAATTGCAATTACTGCAGCTAGCCCTGTTACCCAAACAGAAGCAACTCTTGTCATACCTACAACAGATGTATTTTCTCCATAACTTGTATTAGCTGGTCCACCAAGAAATCCAGCAACTGATGTTGCAATTCCATCTCCTAATAAAGTATTATCTAATCCTGGATCCTCAATTAAATCTTTGTTAATTATAGCTCCTAATACTTTGTGGTCTCCAATGTGTTCAGCAATTGTAACAAGTGTAATTGGAGCAATTGTAAGTACTGCTTTAAAATTTAATTTGTAATGAACAAATGGTAGATAAAATCCTGGTTTTGCAATTATACTTGCAGTTTTTATTGCTGAATAATCAACTTCTTTTAAAATTATAGCCATTATATATCCAGCACAAATCCCTATTAAAAATGGAATTACTTTAAAGAATCCTTTACCTCTAATTGCTAAAATTGCAGTTGTAAGAAATGCTGTTAAAGCTATTACAATATTTTTCCATGGAACTACCTCAGCGTTTAATCCTATTTGTGATATTGCTGCTGGTGCTAAAGATAAACCGATAATCATTATCATAGGACCAACTATAATTGGTGGTAATAATTTGTTTATCCATTTCTTTCCAATAAATTTTATAATAATGGCAAATATTATATATATTAATCCAGTTGCCATTATACCAACGAAAACCCCGCCTCTTCCCCCTATAGCACTTCCTGCTATCATAGGTGCAATAAGTGCAAATGAACTACCTAAATATATAGGACTTTTAGCTTTAGTACAAACAATATAAATTAATGTACCTATTCCTGATGTTACCAATGCAACTGGTATAGATAATACTTCTTCTCCAACAGCGTTATTTACTAGTATTGGTACTAAAACTGTTGCCCCAAACATAGCAAATACATGTTGAATCGAAAGTAATAACCATTGCAATATTGGTGGTTTTTCATTTACATCAAGTAATAAATTATTGTTTTTCATTTTTTTCCTCCTTCTTAGACAATAATTTGAGGTAAAAAAAATATCACCACTGATGATGATATTAATTAACTAATAATGAAAAATTAAAAATATAATTGTTGCAAACATTTAATAATTCAAGTAACTTTTTTCTATTTTTAATTGCTTTCATATTTTAACCTCTTTTAAAGGATAGCAAATATTATTTTTTATTGCAACTACTTTTAATTATTTAATCTTAAATTTTTTTCTAATTTCTTCAATAATATTATTATATTTTAAATTTTTATAATTAGGAAACTTATTTAAAATATTTTTATTTTTTTCATATATATCTTTAATTTGTTGCTCTTTTTCTTTTGTTAATTTAGCTAATTCTTTTTTATATGATTTTAATTTTTGATTTGTCAAAATTGTTTTTTTAGCAATCATGTTACCAATTGTATTAGAAACAGTATTCATTTTTACAATTATTTCATCAACTTGTCTTAAATGTCGATTAAACTTTAATAAATCTAAAATTATATAAACAAAATCAAAAATCATAATTATTAAAAATATAATAACAATTACTAACCCTATTTTAGGGTTAATTAAATTAATTAATTTCATAATTATTGGATGTAAATAGTCCACAACTATTAAGGATCCTAAACCCCAAGTAATAGAAAATTTCAAACAAACATAACCACCAATATTAAATGGTTGTTTTGAATAATCCCACCATCTTTGCTTAAATATTTTATCCATCAAATAACCACCAACTAATTCTAACAAACTAATTATTGTTGATGAATATATAATTATTAATAAAGGATTAATATTTTTATCATATAAGAATAAATGAATTAAAACTAAACTAAAACCATAAATTGGGCAATACGGTCCATTTAAAAAACCACGGTTAGTAAATTTACCATGATTAAAAGCATGAAAAACAATTTCTAATATCCATCCTAAAAACGCATATATAACAAAAATTAATAACAAATTTAACACTTAATCACCTCTTCATTCCTAAATATTTAGGAATATTCTTTATTTTAGGAAAATTACTAAAACTAATTATTTTATCAGCATATGTTACAATCCATGATTCTTTATATTTAGGAAATTTTTCTTTAGTAAATATCGATAAAGGAAACATATGTTTAGAAATTGCATCTAAAATCACATCATTAACATACTTTGAATAATATTTTTTGGCATTTTCTTTAGCTTTATATCCATGAACAAATCCATGTTTTTTAAAAAAAGAAAACTTTTTATTAGTTCTTAATATTTCAGAATATTTTTTATCAATTTTTTTCAGATCTTCGCTGTATTGCCATGCTTCTGGATAAAAATCATGAAGTAATCCTGCGATGGTCGCATTTGATATATTAGCTTTATATTTTTTAGCTAGTTGAAAAGATTTAATTGATACTTTAATTAAATGTTCATAAAGGCTTTCATTTTCATGGTGAAGAAAATATTTTCTAACTAAAAATTCATCAGATTTAATAATTGGTTTAACAATCTTTAACCATTCTGACTGATCTTCTTTAGTTAATTTGCTATATATTTTTATTTTATTTAATTCTTTTTCCATATATATATTATATAATGTTTCCTTTTTATTGACAAATTTAATTAATTAAAAAGATTAAGCAAATACTTAAATCTTTTATTCTTATTTATTCTTAAGTACTGCTTGTGCCACTGCTATGTTCACAATGAAATAAGACTAAGTTATTGAAACTATATCTATTCATTTTATCTAAATATTAATTATCCATTCTCCACTCTTTTTTCCGTTTTTTCTTTTAAGAATATTTTTGTCTTGCATTTCTTGCATATATGTTTTTACCGTTCTTAATGATTTATTAATTTTTTCACTAATTTCTTTTTGCGTAATTTTTGGATTTTCTTTTATTAAATTAATTATCGCTTGTTCTTCTAATGTATAATTATGATTTTTATTTATCTCTTCTTTATTTTTTATATTATCTATATGTAAAAATCTATTTTTTAATTCATATTTTTCAGTTGTTAATAAATTATAGAAAAATTTATTTAAATAGGAAATATCTTCATATACATTCTTATTAAAATTATTATAATTTGCTCTTACTAAAGCATTTCTAAAATACCACGAGTTTTCTTTAAAGACGCTTTTATCTAAATCAAACCCAAATGTTCTTAAGTATTTAATTAAAAATACTGCAACTGTTCGAGTATTCCCTTCACAAAAAGGATGAACTTGCCATATATCCGAAATAAACTTACTTAGATGTTTAATAGACTCATCAATACTTAATCCTTCATAAGAAAATTTCTTTTCTTGTTCAAAATCATATTGAAGCGTATCTTTTATATTTTCATAAGAAGAATAAATCACAGTATCACCATTTAATACCCATTCTTCTTTAGTAAAATTAAATGATCTATATTGACCTGCTTCTTTATATATATCCGTAAACAATCTTTTATGAATACTTGAAAGTTCCGTTGGAGAAAAACTAAATGTTTTTTCACTTAATATTTCCGTTATTCTTACTGAAACTTTATCTGCCTCTTCGCTTTCTTCCATTTCTTTAAGTCTATTAGATTGAATTTTATAGTAACTATTTATACGTTTTTTTGCTTCATCAATATTAATATTTCCTTCAATATGCTTTTTTGCTGTTTCAATTAAATAATCTGAAGTTTTTAAACCATCAACATCTTGAAGTCCTATTGCCGTTTCCCAAATTTTTGCTTTATATGTTTGAACAGGTTCCCCCTGCTTAATATATTCCGACAGCTCTAAATTCCAATCTTTTTTTTTCATGAGTTTCACCTCTAACTATATATATTATAATATAAATTCCATCATAAAACAATTTTAAAGTGCAATTTTTGCACTTTAAAATTGCACTTTAAAAAGGATTAAGTTTTACCTTAATCCTTTATTCTTATTTATTTTGTTTTCTTTCTTCATTTAATTAATTTTTAGCAATACTTACATCTTTTAGTTTTGGCTCTTTTCCTTCAAAAGTAGTTAATCCCATAAATGGTTTATCAGCATCAGCTCTATTATATATAAGTTCTGCTGCAGTATTACCATGAACTGCATAATGAAGTTTATTTTGCACCATTTTAAAAAATTCAATTGATTCATTACTTTTAGGATTATAGTCAACACTTGTAGCATATAAATCTAAAACTTGACGGTACATTACTTTTTCCGATGAACGAATATCACGAATACGATCTAGTAATTCCTTCCAATAATTACCCCCGCCTAATTCTTTTAACCTAGCATCATTCATTGTAAAGCCTTTAATTAAATATTCTTTTAGTCTTTCAGTTGCCCATATTCTAAATCTAGTAGCAACAGATGATTTTATTCTATATCCTAAAGAAATAATCATATCTAAATTATAAAATGGTATTACCCTTTCAACATTTCGATTACCTTCTTTTCGAACCTGTCGGAAATTCCGACAAGTTGAATTTTCTATTAGTTCTTGTTCTTTATATATGTTTCCTATATGCTCAACTACATTAGTCCTAGATGTTTGAAATAGTTCAGCCATTTGTTGTTGGCTTAGCCAAATATTTTCATCTTCAAACTTAACATCAATTTTAGTTAAGCCGTCTTCAGTTTTTCATATATTATTACTTCCCCTTTATTATTCATTTATGCCTCCTATATATATTATTACCATTTAATTCCTAATATATTACAAATAATATCTATTGTGTTTCCACCACCAGCAAATTTATTTGTGTTATTATGGTATTCTCTAAAAGATACATTTACTACCTCGCCTTCACATACTGCGAATACTGGAGTATTGTTTTCTGCTCCAAAATCCCAACCCGAGTGAATGTTCTTTTCTCCAAATATAATTCTTTCCTCCATAAAAAAAGAAGTAATACTCGCTTTATTAAAGTCTATGGGTTTTACAAACGGCTTTGCTTGAACAATTCTTAACTGATTACTTCTATTTATTTCCCATGGTTTACAATTAGCTAAATAACTATATTTTGGCAATATACAGACCTCATCAATAGGTAGTAATTTATTATTTGTTTTATTTATATTATCATCATATAACTCAGAATAAAATCTATTAGATTGATTAAAATAAACAAGTCTTGATAAAGGAACATAACCTAAACCTTGTTTTATCTTATCATTAAGAACTTTTTTATATTGAATAGCATATTCTTTATTATTGATTACATAATCATCTGTTATGACTACACCATCCATATCAGCTCCTCCACCGATATTTGCACCAAAGAAGTCCATTACCATTAAACATGGTATCAAAATACACATAAAAAGAGCAGTACTTAATATACTGCT
>CAYFQA010000028.1:0-9217 GCA_964345145.1 uncultured Muribaculaceae bacterium
ATATTTTTGTTGTCTTGGACTCCATGCTTCAACATCACATGATTTAACTTTCAAATCTGCTAAATCTCCTGAACAACACTCTAATGTTCGAACAGGTATATCTAAATTTCTAAAAAATTCAACAGTATAATTCCACATTTTATCATAATATTCTCCTGATTCATCTGGATTACAAATAACTACCATTTCTTGTTTTTCAAATTGATGAACACGATAAACTCCTCTTTCTTCTAAACCATGGGCACCAACTTCTTTTCGAAAACAAGGTGAATACGAAGTCATTCTTATCGGTAATTCAGTATCATCAACTATTTGATCTTTAAACTTCCCAATTAGAGAATGTTCACTTGTACCAATTAAATATAAATCTTCACCTTCTATTTTATACATCATTGCTTCCATTTCTGGAAATGACATTACTCCTGTTACAACATCACTTCTAATCATAAATGGTGGAATACAATAAACAAATCCTTTTTCAATCATAAAATCTCTTGCATAATTAAGCATTGCTGAATGAAGTCTAGCAATATCACCAATTAAATAATAAAATCCTGCTCCAGATGTTCTTCCTGAACTTTCCTTATCTAACCCACCAAATAAATCCATTATTTCTGGATGATAAGGTATTTCATAGTCTGGAACAATAGGCTCACCAAATCTTTCTCTTTCAACATTTTCAGTATCATCTTTGCCAATCGGTACATCATCAGCAATTATTTGTGGTATATTCATCATTTTATCTTTGAATATAGTTGATAACTTAGCTTCTTCCTCTTCGATATGAATTAATTCATTGTTAATTTCAACTACTTTTTCTTTTGTTTGATTAGCTTCTTCTACTTTTTTCTCACGCATTAAAGAGCCAATTAATTCACTAGTTTTATTTCTTTCGCTTCTCAATTCATCGCCCTTTAATTTTAATTCTCTTATCTTTGTATCAAGTTCTAAAACTTCATCTACTAAAGGTAGTTTTGATTCTTGAAATTTCTTTTTCATATTTTCTTTTACTTTGTCTGGATTTTCCCTAATAAATTTAATATCTAACATATTATCCCTCTTTCTTATAAAATAAAGACTATTTGCTTAAAGGAGCAAATAGTCTTGCGGTACCATCCTTGGTTTTACTTAATTTCAATAACGGCTATTAACCGGGATTTATTAATCCTCTCAAAAGGTAGATTTCATAGATATCTTTCTTAGTTTTCACCAACCACTAAGTCTCTTTACAAAAATATTCTACTACTTAGTCTTTCTCACTGATTTACTGATTAATTCTATCATATTTATTATATTTGTCAAATCATTTAATATTAATAATCATAATATCTTTTTAAAGCTTTTGTAAGACTATCTGCTATTTGTTCTAAATTATTAACAATCCATACAGCATCATTATAATCATCATGGTATCCTATTTCTAATAATATTCCAAAGTTAACTGCTGTATCTCTTGTTTCACCTAACTTACCATATGAATATGTAACTCCATTATTAGGATTTAACTTATATGGATATATTTTCATTAGTTCTTCTTGCAGGACAGTTGCTAAAGAATATGTTTTACTGTTTTCTGTATCTATATATACTTTAACACCAGCTAAATCATGATTTCTACTACCATTACTGTGTAATGCCATATGAAAATCTATTTTATAACGTCTTCCTTCTCTAAACCATTCAATCATTTCTTTTTTATCCGAATTACGATAAGTAATAAAACCAGCTTCTTCTAATTTAGGAATTAATATATCTGCTAATTTATTCATTACTACTTTTTCTGTTGTATAAGGACTTTTTTTATGACCATGATTATAGTTTTGTACAGAAGGACTTACATATATTTTTATTTGTTTTCGTTCTAATTTATAATTAAAAGTAGAAATAACACTTGTTACACCGTATTCATTATAAGCAATTGCCTTTATCTTTGTATCACCAGTTATTCCAATTGGATTTTTATATATATGCCCATGATCAATTCTTGGCTCACTTCCATCAAGAGTAAATCTAATTTCTGTATTTTGTAAAACATTGCCTAATGTCACTACTCCTCCGGGTTTAACATGCATATCATTGTAAGTATGTACTGGATACACATAATCTTTACTTCTTGTTATAATTCCCACTTCATCACTCTTTGCTAACTCTTCATAAGTATCATAACGAGCAATAACTTTAAATGTATAAATAGACATTTTTTTATATTCACTAGCATCAATATCAAAACTTCTTCTTATTGAATTTTTAATAATTTGTTTATCGACAATAATATCACCATTTTTAATTTGTAGCTCAAAGATATTCGCATTATCTCCACCTTCAAAATCAACGGTTATTTGCCCAGGAACATACTCTTTATATGCTATTGGATTTGTTATTTTTACTGGTAATATTTTTTCAACATTTACATAAATGTTTTTTGTATCAATAACATTTATTCCATCCATCAAATATGCAGTTATCTTTTGTTTATCATAATCAAAAATACTTGTCGGATAGGTAATATAATTGTTTACTATACTTGAATACCCAATTGTACTTTTTTCATATTTATATATTACTTTATAGTTATCTTTAATTTCTCCATCTATTTTTAATTTAGTATCTTTTCCTTTTTTTATTATATAACCAGATTTACGATCAAAAGTTGGCGTATTCCAAATAAAATCAACTTCTTTTGATAAATGGATTCGTTCATTTTTTTCATCATAAGCAATTACTTGAATTGTATATATTTCTCCATAACTTGGATGTAACAAATCTATTTTATTTATTTCTTTAGATATTTCTGCTTCATATACTAATGTTTTATATGCTGTTTTAACATACAATTTAAAAATATTAGCCTTAATATCATCATAATCAACTTGAATATAGTACCCTGTTTTATTTTGAATTAAATTAACTTTTATTTCTTTTTTATGTTTAATAAATAATAAAAAAGAAGCGCTTATTAAAGCAACCAAAACAAAGATGAAAAACAGGCTTTTTAATTTAGTATTTCTTTTTTTCATTAAATCACCCTAATATATTATAAATCTTTAGCCCCTAATTTTCCTTTTATAGTCTTTTTCATATCAATGCTTTGATCAGCACTTTGATATAAATATTCTAAAGTTATTATATAAGTATGTTTTTCGTTAAGATCCAAATTTATATTTGTAAAAATCGGTTGGTCAATTCCAGTGTTAGGGAACTGAGAAGAACTAATAATCGGACAAGTACTTTCAGGAATATTCGATGTACATGCAATAGAAAAAATCATAGCTTGTTTACGACTTAATTCATTTGTGACACTTTGCCATACTAAATCATATGTCACATTTTTTGTACCTATATTTTCAACAACTATTGTTTTACTCGATGTCCATCCTGGTTCTATATTTTGATTTGTTATTAATTCCAAATCTGTATACGCTATCAATCGTGATGCAGAAGTAATTGTATGTGTTTCATTTTCTTCATTTCCCTTTGTATCTATTCCAAAAAAAGCATATGTAACACCTATTACAGAAACAAATAATATTGTCACAATAATAGTTAATAACAATTTCTTACGATAATCTATCATATATACACACCCTACAATCTATATTAATTATACAAAATATTGTCAACTTAATCAATAACTTGTCTTATTATGTAGTTTATTTTTTTAGTTTGTGCTAAATTGATAATAGGAGTGAGTTTATGAATGAAAATAAGAAAATAGTACTACCAATGATTATGATTGTTTTATTAATTTGTTCTTTTGCTACATTAGGTAAAGATACAGAAATAGTTAAAAATATAGTTTTTAAAAATTTTAATTTCATTTATCCTTTAACTTTTATTTTATCTGCATATATGATTCATAATATAGGTTCTAGAACATCTCAAAAAGTAATTAATTATAGTGTTTTAACCTTTTTTATATTTATAATTTCTTTAATGTTTATATCTACATTTAGAAGTAATGATACAACATATTACTTTCGAGCTTCTTTAGAGTTTATATTTACACCCAAAAGTCTTAAAATCGGTTCATTAAATATTGCTTATCCCGATTTGATTAAAACAATATTATTTATAGGTGGTTACTATATTAGTCAGACCTTATTTATAACTTTATATAATTCTTTAAAAGATATGGCTCCAAAAACAATAGTCTATTTAATTAATTACTTAATAAGTTATATAATAAATGTTATCATATATACAGGTGGTTTAAATTTAGTTTTAATGATTAATAAGGAAATAGAATTTAATGATCTTATTATTAATTTGACATCAGGATTTTTAATAGCTTTATTAACTTGTGTTATTACTACATTTATTTATTTAATTATAAATATTTTTACTAAAAAAAATAAAAATAATATTTTAAAAACAGTTTCTTAAAACTGTTTTTTAATATTTTAAATAATAACTTTTTGAAATTTCATTTTCCTTAACTGTAATTTTTTTTACAATTCCTACCACTAAATCATGTTGATTATACAAAGTTAGTATTTCTTCTTTTTCAATCACAGCATTTGGATTAATTGATTTCATTTTTGTTTTCCAATCATAACGGTTGGCTTTTTGAACTGCATCAGTATAATGAGTAGAATGAGTAATAACTGCAGTAATAAACTTCTCCGTAATTGTACCATCCCAATCCAAATCATTTTTATCATTATAAGATATATTTAAATCATTCATATTTAATGTATCTTTATAAGTTTCATCTAAGACTACTAATTTAGCTTTAACTGTGATTTCATTTTCATTAATATCTTTAACTAAAATATTTATCTCTTTTTCACCTAAAATTTGAGTATTAATTTTTTCTGAATCGATAATATTTGCTACATAACTATTTGAATTATCAACTACATTTCGAAAAAACATTTCAGGTCCAGTAACTTTTTCACCTTTTGCAATATATACAGTTTTCAAAATTACTATTGGTGGCGTATTATCTTCAACTATTATTTTATTAGTATACTCTTTATCTTTGTATGTTACCTTATATGAATATTCACCTATTTTATCGGTTTTTCCAGAAATATCAACAGATACTTGAGACAAATCTATTTCAATATCATCTAAATTCAAATCAGTAACTACATATAGATCTTTATCATATTTTAACTTTGCACCTAGTTCATATTTAACTTCTTGAAGAATAATTTCTATTTCTTTTTCAGAGCTTATTTGATCATTAACTTGACTATTTTTGTTTTGTTTAAGGAAATTAAAATGATCTGTATATTTATATAAATAAAATATTAGTCCAAATAAAATCAATAAAGAAATCAAATAGAAAACTATTTTGTTCTTATTTCTTTTATTTGATTTTCTTTTTCTTTTTTTAGGACTAGAATAATTTTTATTAATATCAAAAACTTCCAAATTCGAACCCATTTTATTCTCCTTTAAATCCAACGTGAAATATAAATATTTCTTGTAAAATCTTCTTCATAACGATTATATATTTTTATCACTTGTTCAACAATTGCTTGAAATATATCTTCGCCTCTTTTTATTTTTAATTGTTTTAAACTATTTTTCATTTCTTTACGAAAAAAATAATCATCAATATATTTTGATATTGTTGTATCTAATATTTCCATTTTACTAGTATTTTCTCTATTATTTAAATCAATAGAAAATATATACTCTTTATATACTGTTATTAATCTTTCAGAAACATAATCTTCTTTTGTATAATCGAAATTAATTATTTTATGAAAGTTAGGACAATATTTTAATACTCTTTTGTTATTTTTCATAAAATCACCATTAATTAAAATAATCTTATTACGTCTTGAATGGTAATGTAAACCATTAAAATCATTAATAAAATAAAAAATATTGTATGTAAAGTATTTTCAAATTTACTATTAACTGGTTTACCAATTACTTTTTCAATTACTAAAAATAATGCTCGACCACCATCAAAAGCCGGAAAAGGTAATATATTAATAAAACCCAAATTAATGCTTAATAAAGCCATTAAATAAATTATATTACTTAATCCATATTTTGATGTTTGATCAACTATTGTATAGATTCCAACTGGACCTGCTAAGGCTTTGATTGATAACTTCCCATTAATTAGACTTCCGATTGTTACAAACATTGTACTAACAACTGATTTAAATTCACTAATTGCGTATTTAATAGAATTTATAAATCCTTTATGTTTTTTTTGAGAAGGAACAAATCCAAATACTTTAACTTCTTGATCTGCCGTACTTTTTTCTATTTTAGGAGTTAATTTATAAGTTATATATCTTCCGTCTTGTTTTTTTATTAATAAATTATATTCATCAGAATCAGATTTTAGATTTATTCTTAAAATGAACATGTCCCAAGTTTCAGTTTTTTTACCATTAACACTTACTATTCTATCTCCGACTTCAATACCAGATTCTTGAGCTGGATAATTATCTAAAATTTCACCAATAATTGCTTTTGGTTCTTGATATCCCCATGCTAGAGCATAAATAAATAATAAAACAATTGCCATAATAAAGTTATTTATTACACCAGCACATATAATTATAATTCTATCTAACCAAGGTTTATTACACATTAATTTATTTTTGGGAATTTTATCATCATCGTCATAAACTTCTCCAGCCATTTGGACAAATCCACCTACCGGAAATAATCTTAAAGAATAAACTACTTTATCTTTACCAATCTTGGACCAAATTTTTGGACCAAAACCTAAAGCAAATTCATATATATGAACACCTGATTTTTTAGCAGCTAAAAAATGTCCTAATTCATGAATAAAAATTAAAGTTCCTAAAATTATTACTAATATAATAAATGATGTCATAAAATCCTCCTATATATATAATCTAAATATTAAATAACTAATTAAAACAAAAATAACACTATCTAAACGATCAAGTACTCCTCCATGTCCAGGTATTAAATTAGAAAAATCTTTTATATTATGTTCTCTTTTAATTAAACTGAAAAATAAATCACCTAGTTGACCAATAACTGATAATAAGTATGTTATAACAATTAATCTAGTCATATTCACTGGGTTTCCTATAAAATTAATATATACAACAATAGCTAAAAAAGTTCCCATTATTGTACCAATTATAAATCCTTCCCATGATTTTTTAGGTGAAATATTTGGAAAAAATTTATACTTACCAATTAAAGATCCAGATAAATATGCAAATGTATCAGTAAATATTGTAAGTCCTAATAAATATAAAAATATACCTTTATTATAATTAAAAATATTTATTAATAAATTAAATCCTAAACCTATAAAAATAATCATTCCTAAATTTCTTAAAGCTCGATTAATTGGGTATTGTTCTTTAGAAATAAATATTGTTGGTATCATTATTAATAAAGAAGAAAGAGCTAGCTTAGAATAATCTAGACCAAAAAGAATACTTGTTCCATCAATATTGGAATAAACGATTAAAAGAAAAGCAAGAAGAGTAATTGCCACGATAAATAATGGTAATTTCTTTTGTTCCGGTTCTTTTAAAGAAATTATTTCTAAAAAAGCTACTAATGAAAGTAATCCAACTCCTATCATATATGGTACTCCGCCAATAATGAGTAATGGTATAATTATTGCCGCCATAATCAAGACACTAATTGTTCTTTTTTTCATAAAATTTCCTCCATATATCCTTAATAAAGTATACTATTATATACATTAAAATGCAAATAAATATCAAATTAAAAACGACTTTTAAAGTCGTTTATTTAAAATGATTCAACATTTATTTTTATTTTTTTTAAACCTTTGTTATAAGCGGCCGCTTGAACTAAAACTCTAATCGAGTTTATCATTTTTCCACCACGACCGATAACAACACCCATATCTTCATTATGTACTAATACTTCTAATACTGGATCTCCATTATCATCTTCAAATTGTTGAACTTTAACCATATCTGCTTCTTTAGCAATGTTTTTAATTAAATGTTCAGTAAATAATACTAATTCTTCCATGATTATTTACCTTCTTTTTTACTTGATTTATATTTAGCTATTACACCTTTTTTACTTAGAATACTTCTTACTGTTTCAGTTGGCTGAGCTCCATTATTTAACCAATAAATAACTCTTTCTTCATCTAACGTTACAGTATTATCCTTATTTGTTACATCATATGTTCCAAGTATTTCAATAAATTTACCATCTCTTGGACTTCTTGAATCTGAAGCAACAATTCTATAAAAAGGTTTCTTTTTAGCTCCCATTCTTTTTAGTCTTAATTTTACTGCCATAATATATTCCTCCTTCGCATTAATAATTTACCAAAAAAAAAATGTATTGTCAACCTTTTTAAGTTGACAAAAAAAGACATAAATTATTGATGTCTTTTTGAATTTTTATCTAATCTCGGTACATAATCTTTAGTTTGTTCTGGTTCTTCTAATGTACTTGTATTTGATAAATGTTTTTTTAAATCTTCGTCTAATATTAATGAATATTTATTACCATCATTAGATTTTACATTTTCATCTTCATAATAATTATATTTTGAACTTTCTGGATATGAATTAGCACTACGAATTAAACCTTCTTCTAAAAATTGTTCTTTAAGAGATTCATATAATTTATCATTATCCATGAAAAGAACAGCTCCAGCAGCTAATAAATTATATCCTGGTATACATGTTTTAATAATTGCCAAAGCTGTATCAGTAATTTTTTCAATCTTTGTTCTATTATTAACAAATACATATCCTTCTCTTTTTAGTCTTGCAGATACATTAATCGAAAATGGTAATAATGTAGCCTAAGTTAATCCAATTGATCATAAATAAATAGTAAATAGCATTTCTATTCCCACTTTAATTAGTTTCATATTTTACAACAATTTTAGCAATTTATCAATATTTTATATAATCTTCTTTTTATCCAATATAAAACCCCTTTATAAAAGGGGAGTTGTTTTCCTTGGTGGCTCCAGCGGGAATTGAACCAGCGACACAAGGATTTTCAGTCCTCTGCTCTACCGACTGAGCTATGAAGCCATGGCGGTTCGTACGGGATTTGAACCCGTGATCTTCTGCGTGACAGGCAGACGTCCTGGACCACTAGACTAACGAACCATGGTTGCGGGAGAAGGATTTGAACCTACGACCTCTGGGTTATGAGCCCAGCGAGCTACCGAACTGCTCCATCCCGCGATAACATTTGGCGGAGAAAAAGGGATTCGAACCCCTGCGCCGTTGCCGACCTCCTGGTT
>CAYFQA010000028.1:9227-9464 GCA_964345145.1 uncultured Muribaculaceae bacterium
CATGCGTTCCTCCCAATAAATCGTTCAGTTTTGCAAATTGATTATAGCATATATAAGAAAAACAAGTCAATTAAAAAGGATTTTTTTTGTACAAAAACCCATATTTTATAGTAAATAAGTCAATTTTACTGTAAAAAAGCTTAAAAACCTATTGATTAAACAAAAAAAAGTTGGTATACTCAATAAGTCTTAAATATTTTAAGACAAAAGTGCCCGCCCGAGTGGCGGAATAGGTAG
>CAYFQA010000029.1:0-9352 GCA_964345145.1 uncultured Muribaculaceae bacterium
TTCTTTTATAATCATTTCTTTAATACCTTGTAATAAAATAATTGATACATAATTTCTAATAGGTCTTCCAATCTCTCCATATGCTCTTAATCCTAGATGATGATGACCTTTATTTTCAACACTATAAAAAGAATGAGTTGTATGCTCAATATCATGAGCAAAGTGGTCTAAATAAGTTTCATTAATATTATTTACTAAAAAATTATTAAACTTTTTTCGACTTTCTTCTTGAACTAAATTATTTACTTTGACACAATTTCGATAAATAAAAGGTAGTTTTTCTCTAGCAAAATACTCAGCAGTCACCTTACCTGCTAAAACATTTAAATAGCTAGGAATATGATTACCTAAATTTTTATTATCTCCAGCAATTAAAGTTGTTAAATAAGCATATTCATTAATCAAATAAGCATCATCATGTTTTTTACCATTTATAATATCGTTTACTTCATCACAAGTAAAAGCTTTTGTATTATTGATTAAACTTTCATAAAAGTTAACTCCTACTATCTGTCCAGATGGTTCAACTTCACAAGCAATTGTCATTGTAAAACGATCCATATTTGGTTTTAAAGAAATATAATCATTAACATAACTTTGATCCATCAAAGGATAATATTTATTTCCATCATTAATGCTAAATATTATTTTTTTCAACTCTTCATTTAAGACTGGATTACGATCAATAAAACTTGGAACATCTGCGATATGAATATAAATAACATAACCAGATCCATTTTTAAACAAAGTAAAAGCATCATCAAACAAAATCATTTCTCCTGTTTCTTTAACTAAAATTGAATCAATTGAAATTGTTTTATGCCCACGAAAATCTAAACGTGTTGTTACTTGTCTAGGTTTTTTATAATCAGGTAATGATTGTCTATTTAATAAAATATTACGAGTCATCTTTCTTTTCTTTATATCTAAATCTGGTATATATTCACCAATAATATCTTTTATTTTATTAATTGATTGATTATTTGTTTCAATTAACTTTTTAAATATTTCTGAATTTATTTTTAATTCTTTATGTTCTAAAAACAATCTTAAAGCTTGTTCATAAAATAAAGTATATTCTTTTTTATCAATGTTTTTTATATAATCTAAAATAAATAAATCAAATATTAAAACTCCATCTTTTTCTAAAGCTAAAAGTTTTGGTTTTCTTTTTATTAATGATTCTAAATACTTATAACTTTTCATTTCTGTAATTAAATAACTTAACAAATCATATTCACAGCTAGTTTTAGGATTTAAACTATATTGAATTACCAGATCTTTAAAACTTTCAATTCTTTTTTCAATTTTTTTATAATAATGATATGTATCATCTTTATAAATATCACCTTGATAATTATTTAAACCACATGTAATCTTATCATTTATTTTATTTAATAAATTTAAAACTGTATCTAAATCATTTTCTAAATCATGAATCAAATCATAAAAAAGATTTATTATTTTATCAATAATACTAGAATTTAATATATCTAATTCGCATATAATCATTTCACTTAAATGAGAAAAAACTTCTAAATATGTTTTTTTATTTAAAGCTATTTTTAAAGTTTCTTTATCTCGAGTAATTATGCTTTGTACAACTAGTTTTTCATCCATTATACGCTCCACATGATAAAATTATTTTCTTCTATTTTCGCTTATCAATGATAAATTTTCTGTTAATTGTTTTATTCTTTCAATTATTCTTCTTGCTGCAACTTTTTCTTCTTGGCCTTTAGAAATAGCTAACTTCGCTTCTAATTCTTCTAAAGTATAATTAGAAGTGAAGAAAGTTGGTAATTGATTATCCATTCTTGATTGCAAAATTGAACCAAGAATTTCATCTCTTCCCCATGCTGTATTTGCTTGAGCTCCCATATCATCTAAAAGTAATAAGTCACATGTTTTAACTTCCTCTATTCTTTCATTAAAATCATCTTCAAAATTTTTTAAACTAAGTAAAAAATCTGGAAAATAAACTATTACTACTTTATAATCTTTTAATGCTAGTTCATTTAATAAAGATGCAACTAAAAATGATTTACCAGAGCCAAATGAACCATGTAAATATAATCCTTTTTGTTTTTGATTGTCTGGATAAGTATCATAAAACTTCTTTAACCATTTTATAACCTCAGTTCGATTTTTATCTGTAATATCAATATCTTTCATTCGGGCTTGTTTAATTAAATAAGGTATTTCGAAATAAGTAATATTTTTATTTACTTTTTTATCTTCTTCTTTTTTATATTTACAAGCCGTATAATTAAATTCTAAACGGTCATTAACTAATTTTGGATAATCAACAAATCCTGTTACGGGATTTTCACACGATGTTAAAGAACGACATTTCTTACAATTATTTAATTCAATTACAGTGTTTTGTAGTTTTGAAGTATATTTATAAGCAACATCATCTTTAACCTTTAACTTTTTGATTAACTTAGTAAATTCCTCATCTTTAGAAGCTAAAATATATTCTTTTTTTAATGTTGCTTCTAAATTTTTGTTTTTATTTAACTTTGTTAATTCAGTCTTTATATTTTCCATATCATCACCTAAATTCTTTTAATAAATCTTCTAGTTCTTCAGCTTCTTCTTCGGTTAAATCTTCTTTTTTTATTTCTTTATCAAACCAAATTGGTGTTTGTTCCTTTTGTTTGGGTGGTTGTTTTTTAACATATTTTTTATGTTGTTTTTCAGCAAACTCCATTGCTTCATTAGCAGTTTCAATTCCACTTCTTTTCCATTGCCCAGCAATAGTTTCAACATAAGATTTAGTTAAACGATTATTATTACTTTTTAAAACATAATCAACTAATACATTAATAACAGCTGGTTTTAAATTTAAATCAACTGCTAAATACTCAATTAATCTTAAATCAGCATTAGTTGGTGTACTACCACGATATTTACTTCTTAAAAAATCATAAGGAGTAGTATTTTCAAACACATAAAGCATCTTTCCTCGATTAGAAGTATCTCCAGAAGGAGCTTTTAAATGTTCTGGTTGAGTTCGATAAATAAGTGTTGGTAATTTACCATCATTAACATATTGATAATATTTTCTTGCTTCTTTTCTTAACTCTTCTTTATTGATTAAACCATGTTCATTAATTACTTTTCTTAATAATTCAGTAATTTTTAGAGTGTCTAAATCATAAACAAAAGCTAAAGAATTAATTAATTCTCTAGTTTTTTTATTAAATACTCTTTCATTAATTAAACCTTTTGGTAAAGAAGTTATTATTAGATCAAAATCAATTAAATCTTCTAAATTATTTCCTAAAAATTCTGTTTTTTTAATATTAGTATTATTAAATTCTTTTGTACTTGGTTTAAATATCTTATTCATTTCTTTAGTTATTTCTTCATAACCATCTAAATTAATTGTTGTTTTTGAATAATATTCTTTTAAATGATTATATTCATTTTTACCAACATTGTTATACAAAATAACATTGTAAATTGGATGATTAAAAAATTCATAAGCAGCTAAAGGACTATAAAGTTCATAAACATAGTTATTAATTTCTCCTTCTTTAACATAAGTTCTAATTAAAGACATAGCCTCTAAAGATTCACGAGCAACTTTAATTAGCTCTAAATCACTTTTTAAAACTGCCATTAAATGATGATGAGTCAAATCTCTACTCATTATTTCATTCTTATCTAAATCATTCCATAAAGTAAGATAAAGACCAACTGAGTGAGTACCAATAATCGGCTCATATAAATTAATAAGATTTTTATAATCTGTTTCCGATAATATTGTCTTATTAACAACAGTATATGTATCTGCTGGTAATAATGTTTTCATAGACTCACTCCTTTACTTTTTAAGTAATAATCTTCCTACTTCTTGCCAATCATCAACTAATTCAGCTCGTTCTTGTTTGATTAATTCTTCAGGATAATACTTAGTATGATAAGCTAAAAATAATAGTTTTCTTCTAGCATTCTTCATATTTGAAAGACGATCATCAATCATAATATCTGCATCGATAATTTGCTTATTATTAATCATCACTATGTTAGTAAAATCTAAAAAAGGGAAATCTGTTAATAACCTTTCAAATTTATCAGTTAATATTCTTTTAACTCCTTTTGGTCTTTCTTTAAATGTATAAGCTGTTGTAATAAATACATTGTAATATTCCATTAATTCTCGTAATACTTTTTGACTATGAGGCGCTACTTCTGAATAATCATACATGTTTTGAGTAAAAAACCAATCAAAGAACTTTTCTTTATCCGGAATTAAATCTTGTAAATAATAACCAACTTTTTCATAATCTTCTTCCGTTAGTTCTCTTTGTAAATATTCCGCAATCATATTTGGGAACATATAACGATATAGTACTTCATCCATATCAACCATTAAATTTAATTTTCCCATAAACCCTCCTAAAATTTATTTAACTTTTCTTTTTTAATATTTTAGCAATAATTCCATAAATTGAAAATATTAAAATTATTAAAATTACTATTAATATTATAAAGTTTAGAGATCCACCTTGACCAAACAATATTAAAAACATGCCTGCATTGGTAATAATAAAACTATTAGCAAAAGCAATAATTGGTAATAATGTTTTATCTTTATATACATCTTCAGGCACTTTAAAATGATTTATTAAAATTTTATACTCTGACATTTTTCTAAATTTACCACGAAAAACTTTAATAAATCCATATAAATAAAACATTAAAAATAAACATATAAGAAGCATGAGAAAGAATATTACTAAGTCCATATACTTGGCCTCTCTTTCTCTATTAATTATACTATATGTGACCTACGTATTCAAGAAGTCTTATGAACAACCTTGCAAATAAAGGAGTAAGTCCTTTTTTCTTTAATTTTCTAATTTCAATTCTTTTTTTCTTAACATCCATCGTACTAAATAAAATACTAGCAATTTCTTCTTTTAAACTTGTTTCAATTAATAAATCATTAATAATTGAATCAATATCTTCATTAATTAATCTAAATGCATCAATATCTATATCATTACCATGACAATTAATCATAACTGTTTGAGATGATGAAACAAATGGCACTTCAACAATAAAGTCTTTAGAATCAATATAATGTGGAACGTTAACTTCTTGATCTCCAACTTTAACTTTAACATATTGAGGTAATTTAGTATTTCGAAAACGAACCTTGTATGTTCTTTGTTCAGGTATTACTTCTATTTTTCCTTCAGTTGGTTTTATTGTAACAGTATAGTTATTAGCCTTATAATCATATTTAATTTCTGTAATTAAATATTGACCACCTTCATATTTAGAACTAATTCCATCATCTTCATACATTCTATATATATTATTTTGTCCTGGGAAAACATGAATTTCTAAATTTTCTGGATTACTTGTTTGATTTAAATTATCTTCTTTTAAATCGGCCATTGGAATAATTGCCCCAGCTTTGGCAAATACTGGATAATCTTCTTCTTTATAGAATAAAACATATTTTTTACCACCAGGTACTTTTTTACCACTTTTAAACTCATACCAAGTACCTTCTGGTATAAATATTCTTTCAACAACTCTTTTCATTAAATTATCAACTACATTTGTAATTGGCGCGATAAATAATTCACTTCCAAAATAATATTCATTAATATAAGCAGGCTCATCATATGTTTCTGGATAACGATAGTAAAGTGGTTGGATAAATGGTAATCCAGTTTTATGATATTTATAGGCTTCTGAATATAAATAAGGTATTAATTTGTGTCTCAATTGAGTATATTCACGAACTATCGCTTCAATTTTAACTTCCCATGACCAAGGTTCTCTTTTGTAGTATTTACCTTCTTTAGCAGCAAATCTAAAGATTGGACTAAATGTTCCTAATTGAACATAACGAACATATAGTTCACCGTTTTCAATACCGCCTTTATAACCACCAATATCATGACTCCACCATTCTAAACCAACATTAGAAGCATTTGAATTAAAGTATGGTAAAAATTTAAGCATTTTCCAGCTAACTAAAGTTTGTCCAGAATAATGAACTGGATAACGATGAGAAGCAGTTAAACCGTTTCTAGATAAAATCATACCACGATGACTATTATCTTTTTTAAAGTTCATAAAATGATAATGATTTAAAGCTCTTAAAGAAGCAAGTGATGATTTATTATAATAATCGATAAAAAAGAAATCAACACCCATTTTATGTAATGGATCAATAATTGCATTAAAATATGAATTTAAGAAATTAGCATCAAAAATATTAAAAGGAATCGGTTCTTCTGTATCAGGTAATCCCGCGGTTGTTAAAAAGTTTTTATATTGCTCTTCATGATTCATTATTCCTTGAGATGGATCAAGTCTTAGTCCTAATCTAACATTTTTATTATGTAAGTATTCAATAAATTCTTGTGGTTTAGGAAAATATTCACGATTAAAAGAAAAACCAGTAACTAAATTTTTTAAATTTCCAACATTACGAATATGCCAATTTTCTCCAAGTAATAAAACAGATATCGGTATTTTATAATGAGCAAAATCATCAATTAAATCCCCAACAGTATTTGCTGTATAAGGAATATTACGATGCCACCATACACCTAAAGCATAACGAGGTATCATTGGAGGCTTACCAGTTAGATGAAAGAAATCTCTTAAAGCATATCCAAAATCTTTGCGATAAAAGAAAACATATAAATCAACTCGTTCATCAGGGTTTCGATTTAAAGTTCCATTTTCATCAAATATTAAAGATTTAGAATCATCAACTGTAACAAATCCATCAGATGAAAACAATCCTTTTAATAAAGGAATTTTTCCAGAAACATCATCTAATGATACTTCTGAACCGTAAAAGTTACGCGCTTCTGGGTGATTAATATGCCAATTTTTATCAGTATTAGTTAAAAATACTCTTAAATTAGTTTCTTTAGCTCCTCTTGGAAACATACTTGTCTCTTTAACATATTCTAAACGAAAATATTTTGTCGAAATATTTAAAAACTTACTATCTTCAGTTACTTGCATTAAAGGAACTTCAAAATTACGATTCCACGCAAATTCAGTCGGGCGATCTTCAAAACGACCTTCAGAGTTATATTCCAAACGAATAAGAATGTCTGATAAAATGGTTATTCGGTATTTTTTACCCGTAAAGGTAGCTGCTTCTTTTGCTTTTGCATGTGAATAATCAATATTAAAATGTTTATTAAAACCAGCCATTGCTCCACCCACTTCTATATTCTATATATAATACTATCATATTTACCACTTAATAGGCAACTATTCGTTATAATGAAATAGGTGAGAAAATGTTTGAAAATAAGTATGATAACAAAATGTACTATACACTAAATAATTTCTATAAGGATAAATATAAACAAAAGATATTTAAGGTAAGTTTAAATATTAATTTGAGTTGTCCAAACAAGATAGATGGTCAAGGTTGTATCTATTGTTCTAAAAGTGGTTCTGGAGAATTTGCAGGCGCGGTTCATCTGGGTTTGAAAGAGCAATTTACTAGCATTAAAAAGATGATGCATAAAAAGTGGCCTAATGCTAAATACATTGCTTATTTTCAAGCAAATACAAACACTTATGCTCCATTAAACACCTTGAAGAAATTTTATGAAGAAGTATTAACCTTTAAAGATGTCGTTGGTCTTAACATTTCTACTAGAAGCGATTCTATAAGTGATGATGTTGTCGAATATCTGTCTGAGTTAAATACAAGAACCGATTTAACAATTGAACTGGGACTACAATCAATCCATGAAAAAACTTTGAAGTTAATAAAAAGAGGTCATGATTTAGACAACTTTATAAATATGGTTGAAAAATTAAGAAAGAGAAATATACCTGTTGTAGTTCATATTATAAATGGCCTTCCTTATGAAACAAAGGAAATGATGTTAGAAACAGCCAAACTTTTAAACACTCTAGATATTCAAGGAATTAAGATTCATATGTTACATGTCCTAAAGGACACAGAACTAGAAATAATGTTTAAAGAAAAACAATTTCCATTATTAACCAAAGAAGAATATATAGATATAGTAATAGAGCAATTAGAATTACTTAGATCAAATATTGTAATCCACAGAATTACAGGAGACCCTAAACTTGAAGATTTAATAGAGCCACAGTGGTTGACCAAAAAATTTGTTGTTTTAAATGATATTGATAAAGAGATGAAAAGAAGAAATAGTTTTCAAGGCAAAAAAACAATTTGACAAAACATTTTATTTGTTGTATTATACCCAACCATGAAAGGGGTTATTATGATGAATATCCAAATAAATAATAATAAAATTCAACTTAGCGAAGAATCTATTGCAAAATCTAATCTAATAGGGAGTATTCCTAATCTAAAAAATGAAGAATTATTATTAATTTTAGAAGAGTTAGAAGAAAAAGATTTGAATAGAATTGAGGAAATTGTTAACATTGTTAATCGAAGTGCTTATTTCGTAGGAATAAATGATGGTTTATATAGACCAGAACCGGTTAATAATCTAGCACATAATGTTATTCCAATTAGAACAAGATATGAATGGATTGCTAAAAAATTATTCTATGAAGCAGGTGTTGATAAAAATTACTTAACAATGCTTTATTTAGAAGTTTTGGGTTATCGTCCAAATTCATTTGATACGATAAGCAAAATCGAAGCAGTAAACAAATATAATGAAATTAAAAACGAAGTATTAAAACCAGAAGAAAATTCTCATACATTAGGTCTTTAATATAAAAAATACCATTTATTAACTATTAGGGGGTTTAGTTAACTAAATGGTTTTTTTATGTTATAAATTATAACGATCTAAATATTGTTTCTTATCTATATTCATAAATACATTTTTACCTGTTTCTATTTCTTTAATTAATTTTTTAGCCACTTCATAAGCAAAATCATAATCTTTAATTGTAATTATCTTTTGTTCTAATGCTAATGATAATTCATCTTCATCATCTAAATAACAACCACCAGTATCAATATCTTTAATTACATCTAAATAAAGATCAATATAATAAGGAACTTTATCTTTAATTCCATTTTCTAAAGAAATATCTGCATAATAAGATATTACTTCTTTTTTTTCATCTAAATAAAATCTAATATTATAATTTTCTTTTAATGGAGTAAATTCAATTAAATAATAACCATTTTCAATATATTTCCATTGTTTACCAGACTTATTAGTTAAAATAAATGGTTCACTTACTAAATCATATTTCTTAATTGTTACATAAAAATCATCATTTTCTTTAATAATTATCGTTTGATAATTAATTGCTTCTCGCATATATGTCTTAGTAGTTGGTTTAAGTCTTTTCTCTTTATATTCTTTTAACATAAAATCAC
>CAYFQA010000030.1:0-2938 GCA_964345145.1 uncultured Muribaculaceae bacterium
TTATGCTCTTTTAGGTTTATTACAAGGTATTACTGAACCAATACCAGTTTCTTCAAGTGGTCACTTAAGATTGTTTTTAGAAATATTTAAAATTAAATCAACTGATTTAAATTTTGAAATAATAGTTAATTTTGGTTCTTTATTAGCAATATTATTTATTTTTAGAAAAGATATTATTAAATTAATTAAAAATTTCTTTAATTATTTATTAAAAAAAGATAAAAAATATTTACCTGATTTTAAATATAGTTTATTAATAATTATTGCTTCAATACCAATTGCTATTGTTGGTTTTATTTTAAAAGATTTTATTGAAAGTAAATTAGGTAATTTAAAGTTTTTAGGTATTGCTTTTATTATTACTTCTTTAAGTTTATTTTTAGTTAGAAATATTAAAGGTTCTAAAGATGATAAAGATATTACTTATAAAGATGCTTTAATAATTGGTTTATTACAAACTTTTGCAATCTTTCCTGGTTTAAGTAGAAGTGGAATTACTTTAGTAGGTTGTTTATTTAGAGATTTAAAAAGAGAATCAGCTTTAAAATTTACTTTTTTATTATATATTCCAGTTAGTGTTGGAACATTTTTATTAGGAGTTTTAGATATAGTTAAAGATGGTAGTTTAAACACTGTTTTAATCCCTTATACGATTGGTATGTTTATTAGTCTACTTGGAACCTTAGTTTCATATAACTTTCTTTCTAACATCGTTAAAAAAGGCAAATTAGTTATATTTGCCATTTACTGTTTAATATTAAGTTCAATTATCTTTATTTTCTTCTAATAATTTTGGTTCTAATTCAACATTACTAATTTCTTGAAAACGATTAGTAATTTTTTCTGTGGTAATATGAATTGCTTGAACTTCTTTACCAACACTTTCAATTGAACGAGATAATTTATCCCAACGATCACGATAACGAGTAAATTCATCACCTAATTTTTTTATTTCTGATTGAATTACTTTTGCATACTTATCTCTTTCTAAATCTTTTAAAATCATACCAATAACTGCCATTGTACTCATTAATGTAGTTGGACTAGCTAACCAAACTTTTTTATTATAACCATAAGTAATTAAATTGGAATGATAAGCATTTATTTCAGCAAATATAGCTTCAGCTGGTAAAAACATGATTGCTTCTTCAGCAGTTTCTCCACGAATTATATATTTACTAGCAATATCATCAATATGTTTTTTAATGTCTTGTTCAAATTTTTTTTCAGCTACTAATCTTTCATCTTTAGATAATGTTTTATCAGTCATTCTCTGATAATTTTCTAATGGAAACTTAGCGTCAATACAAATTGTTCCTAATGGTTCTGGAGCATAAATAATCGCATCGACAACATTATTATTTGATAATGTTTTTTGTAATTCATAAATCTTTTTATTAGATTCACCAAATATATTACTAAGTATATAAGTTAAATTAACTTCACCAAAGATACCCCTTGTTTTCTTATCAGTTAAAACACTTTGTAAAGAAACAATATCTGTTGATAAAGAATCTATTTTCTTTTGAGCTTCATCTATTTTAGTTAAACGAGTCAAAACATCAGAAAAGGTTTTATTTGTTTTTTCAAAATTTAAATCTAATCTTTGATTTATTTTCTCATCTATTTGACTAAGTTTACGATCTATCTTTTCTACTAATAATTCAAAATCTTTTTGATTTTCTACAACTAAATCATATTTAAAAGTTGCAATTTCTTTATTTAAACTCAGTTCTAAATTACCTATTTTTTCAATAATATTACTTTCTCCGGTTTTTCTAAAAACTAAAATAAGTAATATTACAATTACCAATATTAATAAACCAATTATTACGTATTCCATATTAACACCTACTTACTCAATATTATATTTTTTAGAAACAATTCTACTTGCTCCATAAGCCAATACAAGCATTGCGACTACCTTAATTAGTATTTTCGGATCTTTAAAACTATCTAATATACTTGTTCCAATATAACCCCAAAATATTACTATTGATACTTTACCAATTACTAAAGCATAGAAAAACTTCTTAAAATTCATATTAATAAGACCAGCCATAATATTGATTAGAAAAGCTGGCGTAAAAGGTATAGCAATTAAAATAACTAATTTAGAAAAATCAAGTTTTTGAAATCCTTTCATAAACTTTTTAACCCCTTTTTGATTAGCTATTTTTCGTTCATAATATGGTCTTAATTTATCTCTAAATAAATAATATGAAACAACACAACCTATAATTGTAAATGCCCACGAAACTATAAATCCTAATAAATGACCAAAAAACACAGCATTAAAAGCAATGAATACAGCAAGTGGTAACATTGGTAAAATTGATTCTACTACAATTAATGCACAGCAGACTATTGGTCCTAAAATACCAGCACCTTCAATAAAAATTAATATTTCATTTAATAATTTATCCATCAAGACTCCTAATTATTCATCACCAAAGAAATCATCGAAAAATTGATCATCAGTAATATAATTTGTTGTTGGTTCAACTTTATTAACATCAACATTAACAATTGGTTTTTCTAATTCTTCGGGTTTAACTGGTTTGATTGGTTTTGCTTCAATAATTTGTTCAGTTGCTATTGGTTTTGGTTCTTCAATAATTGGCTGAACTATTTCAGTTGAAGTAGATTTTACTTCTTCATGAATTTGTTTAATATCTTCAATTGTTGGAATCAATGTTTCTTGAACAACTGGTTCTTGAACTGTAAATACTACTGAATCATCAGCTGTCGCGACCTTAGGTTTTTCTTCAATATTAGGTGCGATAATAACTTCTTGTTGAACTGGTTCTTTTACTTCTTCAGTTATTTTTGGTTCTTCCACAATTGGTTTTGGTTCTTCAATTATTGGTTTTGACTCTTCTATAACTGGATTTTGAGTTGCAATAACTGGTTCTTTTACTTCTTCAGTTATTTTTGG
>CAYFQA010000030.1:2948-9051 GCA_964345145.1 uncultured Muribaculaceae bacterium
AGTTTGAGGAGTTTGAACCTTATCTCGATTATCAATAAATGCTGGTTCTTTAGCTTTTGCTTCTTTTTCAGCTGCTTCTATTTTTTCAATTTGAGCATCTATTTGTTTAATAATATCATCTAGACTTTGAGAAGATCCTGGACTTCCACCAAATGGATTCGGTTGATTAAATGCTGGCATTTGGCTATCAAATGGATTCACACCACCACCAAAACCACTTCCTCCTCCAAAATTACTCATCATTTTCTCACGTTCATCATTAATCCCCATTGGACTATTCATACTTTCCATTAATTTATTTTTACGTTTTTCTTTAACAAATTCTTTTAAATCAAATAATTGAATTGGTTCTTTAGGCCTTTCTTCAAATTCTGCTTTTTCAAATTTATGACCCCAATCAATTTTATAACTTGGTTTTAATTTTGTTTTAAAGGGACTTAATCTCGTTTTTAAAATAATTACTTCATTCATTTGTAATCTTTGTAAATCAGAAACTGTTACCAAAGGAACACTTACTGCTTTTTCAGCATCTTTTCCTTTTGCTTTAACATCACCACATAATTTACTAATTTCTTCTAATGCCGCTAGTTCGGTAGTTAATAAGTAAATTAAATTACCACAGTTAGATCTAATTGTTTCAGCATCATCTTTACCATATACTTTAGTTAATTGGGCAAAGTTTTGAATAATAAAGGTAAACCTTACATCACGACTTCTTGCTGCAGTTACCATTGAAGTAACGTCTTTTAATGCTGGCATGTTAGCAAACTCATCAAGAATAAAATTTGTTCGATAAGGTAATTTACCATTTGGTTGTTTATAAGCAACATCGATTAATGTTTCATAACATTGTTTAATAAATATTGTTGCTAAGGCATGATAAGTTGTTTTTTCATCATGAATTACCATAAATACTGCTGTTTTTTCATTTCCTATACTCCTCATATCAAAGCTAGTATATGCTAACATTTCACTTAAATCGTCTCTTGAAGCAAAAGTTCTAATCTTTTGTCTAAATACAGATAAAATTCCACCCTTTGTTTCTGTCGGAGCATTAATTGTATTTGAAGCAAATGTATAAGCAGTAGAATCTTCACCTTTTAATTGAAAGTATTCTTTAATATATGTTGAAGTAGTTAATTTTTCTTCACCTACTGTAGAAATATAACTAACTGTATTGATATTGACTTGATTTTCTTCAGCATCTTCAAATAATCCCAAACATAAACCAGAAAAATAGTCAGATGCACTTTTTTCCCAAAATGGATCATTTTTATTATTGGGATCTGTCAAAATATTTAAAGCAACGTCTTCTAATAATTCTGTTGATTTATCATGATTACCAGATTTATATAATAAGTATGGCAAAGACAACGGATTCCAAGCGCTTCCTAAAACCGGATCACGAAAATTTAAGACGATGACATTATAACCACGATCTTTTAAATAATTAGCATGTTCTTTATAAATTTCTCCTTTAGGGTCAGTAACAATCATACTTTCACCCTTTTTAGCTAATGAATTAACTAATGGGTTAACAACTGCAGTTGTTTTACCAGAAGCAGTTGCTCCAATTACTAAAGTATGGTTTTCACCATTATCTACATACATTGTTTTTCCATCATTAATTAAAGTTACACCTGCAGCATTTGCTTCTTTAGCATTAACTAAAACTTTTTCAACTTTAGAATACTTTTTAATTTCTTGTGGTTTTGCCCATCTTGAGTATCCTTTTTCTTCTTTTTCACCTATTTTAAATCCTAATTTTCCTTTTTCTCGATCAAAAATAAATGAGGAAACACTAGCTATTAAACCAACCAAAGAAGCAAAAAATATCATTAAAGTTAATTTTATATTTTCAGGAGAAAATCCTGGCATTGGTGATAAACCACTCATTTGACGTGTTACTGCAAGTGATTTTAAATTCGCGACAGCAACTGCACATAAATATAATAAAAACAAACAAAATATTATAAATATAATAAAATCTTGCTTTGTTACTCTTATTTTCATAAATTGCCTCCATCTCTTAAATATTATACTATAATATCAGCTTATTATCTATTTATATTTTATTAATTTTTCTTTGTCTAAAGTAAATATAAATAATAAATATTGCGATTATTATTAGTGTTGAACCTAAAATTATTAATAATTTTGATTTGTTTTTTTCATCAACGATTTTTTCTTTAATTATATTACTACTAGATCTATCTTTTTCTTGATAATTACTTTTTGGATCATCTTCTTTTTTTTCTGGATTTTGTTTAGGTTCTTCTTTTGGTTTTGATGTCGATTCTTTTTTTTCCGGAATATAATCAGGTAAATTATTAATTTCTAATTTGATGTTTTTATCTTTATAATTTTCTTTTGTAAAAATCCAAACATGATTATCATGTTCTTTTAAATCAGCATTAGAAACTAATATATTGTTAGAAATAACCTTTACTTTTACTTCTTCTAATAAACTATAGCTATCAAAACAACTAAAATCTTTACTTGTTTCTATTTTTGTTTTTTTATCTTTTGTAGTAATTTTTATATTATTAAAACAAACATTAACTATAGTTGTTTCTGTTAATAAACTTTTTGGAGTAATTCCAATTATTTCTGCACCTAAACCATTTGTTTCTATTTTATTAATAGTATATTTTGTTCCATCTTCAACATAATCTAAAAAGTTTTCTTCACTAATTGTATATAATCCATTTTCTAAAAAATGATTTAATTTTTGACGATAATCATTACTATGAATAACATTATCTCTTGTTTCAATAAATGTTAATTTTTCTTGAAAAAAATCATCATTTAAATTTATTTCATAATTAGCCTTGCATCCAGATATTAATATTAACAATAAAATTAAACTAATTTTTTTAATTATCTTTTTCATCAAACACCCCTTTAAAATATTCTTCATCTGTATAAACAGTACACATTTTTATATCATTGTATGTTTGTCTGCCCCTGTAGCATGCTGAAAAATCAAGCATTCCATATGAATTACTACATCCACTTGATCCACTTGGTACACTTACTCGACTTTCTGGATCATAATAACATGCATCAACGTAAGCAATATCTACAACACTTTCTGTTGATCCAGTCCCATCAGCATAAGGAGCTTGTGGAGAATTACTCCTAGTTGCAACTTCTCTTTCATATTCATAATATACCATATTAGTTAAAGTTCTTACACTTACTACTTCATATTGAATTCCTTTATCAACGTCAGTTGCAGCTAAGACAATATTACCAGTAATAACTCCTTTGTCATTGAAATAGTATCCAACAACAAATTTAGCATCTTGATTACCAGGAGAATATAATATATCTCCAAAATCGCCTAAAACAACTCTTCTATTATCTGAATCTGGATATTTTGAAAATGGATGAAGACTAGATTGACCTTCAATATTATGAATATAATCTATTCCTACATGCCTATTTATTTTCCCATTTTTCATTGACCAATCAACTAAACCAATACCATCAATTCCTTGAGTATAATTGCCATTTGGCAATCCCCAATTTGGATTTATTCCAAATTCATTATACCTACCACCTCTTGTATATGGTAACGTTAATTCTAAAAACCATAAATTATTTAATAAAGTAACTGGTATTGAGGCTACAACTTGCCCAGAAACTGATGTTGATCCTTTAGCACGAATATAAATATCACGATTATATTTTTCATGAACTAAATTAGCTCTTTCAGCCATTATTTCTTCAGTTGCTTCTTCACCAGGTTTTGGGACACTAGGATCTATTTCTGAGTTTAAAACATTAACACTAGGAAAACTTATATCATCACCACTTATATAATTAAATGTACAAGAAATATTATTTTGAACATTTTCAACCGTTAAAGTTTTATTAGCAGAATTAAAAGTTGCATTACTCATACAATTATGATTATAGATTGTATTACCACTTACAGAATTAATAATAAAAATTGCATTAGAACCCTTTTTTACTTGAGCTTTAACTTTTTGTTCGCGACCATTTTTTTGATTTATAACTGTTAAATCAACATTAAATCTTTCAATCAAACTTTCATCAGTATATTTTATTATAATATTACCAAAAGTTTTTTCCTTAGGATATTTAATAGCTTTTGTTGCTGGATCAATATTTAAGACTGAAATAGTTTCTTGTTTTTTAGGATCTACTTCAAAACTAGAAATTCTACATCTATTTCTTCCTTCTTCAGACCAACTAGAAAAATAATAAGGATACCAATAAGCCATTATTTTATGAAGTGGCCAACGTAATTCAGTTGCTTGTCTCCATGCATTTAAAGCGTCTGATTCTTTACTTTTATCGTGACACATATCTGCATATTGTGGTGGATACTCATCTCCCCAAGTTCCTTTACAAGCTGCGGTTGTTCCTTTACCAGAACTTTTCCATGGAGTTGATTTTGGTAGACCGTTTATATCAGTCATTACAATTCCACGAATTGAATTAGCACTTTCTCGCATATAATGAGCTTTTTTAAGCCATTTTTCTCTATTTTCTTCTTTTACTCTTTTAATACCTGGTTTTAAATATTCGGTATCCGCCATTATAAAACCTCTTTCAGGAATTCGATTATGTGGATCTCCATTGTGACAATCTTCATCATCAGGACGAACTCTACAATATATGTTTTTACAAGAATATTCAAGACCATCCCAATATTCAGGGCGATGATCATTATTTGTTTTATAATAAGTTAAACAGTTTTGTCTAACAGCAACTTTCATATTAGTATGATTACCAATGTTATTTTGTTGAGCTGAATAATTACAATATGTCCCAGTTTCTCCTTCGCTTCTTTCTGGATCAAAAACGTATTCGCCTTCTTCGTTAATTTTATAAGCACATACATATAAAGGTTTATTAGGATCATCACCAGAGCCCCAACCAACACATCCATAATCTAAATCACAAGCACCTGCATTAGCGTTTGAATTTTGAATAAATATTATATCTACATCTGGTGGCCAATTTTCTTGACAAGTAAGCCAATCAAATTCTCCTGAATATCTTACTCCACCAGAAAAAATTTCTTCTATTTCTTCTTCAGTCATATTTTCTTGATTGAGAATTGGACATTTTTCAAAATATTTTGCTCGATTTGCTTCCAATTTTTGTTCAGAATAATTTCCCGTTGCAAGAGCATACGAGGCTGCTGCAAGAGCTTGTGATTGATAATAAGCAAAATCTGCTGCCTTATAATATCTTCTTTTTTCTTTATCTTCATCTGATATACTTGAATTTCCAAAAAACGAATCAGCTCCACCATCACCAGCCTCTAAATTAACTACTGCAGCAACATAATCATAAAAATCAAAAGCATCCCACCATGGACGTGGTCCAATTCTTTCACCAGTATGAATATTATATGGATAAGGTCCTGTTGTAATTACTTTTAAACGATCTAACTTTGACTTTCCACCACATAATTCAAATTTTTCTGCATCGATATTACGTGGAAATAAAGCCATAATAAATAAAATTATTCCTCCAATTGCTAAAGCTGTTGCTAAGGCAAATTTAGCAACTGGACTAGATAAAATAGGCGCTAGAGGGCTAGTGGCTGCGGCTGGACCAGTCGCACCAGCACCTGCTCCTGAAGATCCACCTGCTCCTGAAGCTGCAAGTGATTCATCATTCAAACCATCATCATCGTCATCATTATCTTGATTATCTAAGTCTGAACTATCTTTTCCTAATGGTTCTTGAGGAGCTGTTTCTTCTTCTGAAATTCGTCCTCTATTATAGTTGTTTTGACTACGATCACGCAAAGGACTAGCTGGATCAGAACCTCTTTTTTTAGTAGCAAAATAATAATACTCACATTTTAAAGAATTGTCTGTTACCAAAGCTTGTTGTAATTTAAAATAAAATATTAAGTTTTCAATTAGTTCTTTAATTTTTTCTAACATAATATTCCTTAAAACCTTTCATTTAATTTTGTTTTATATATTTTATAGCCTAACACAACAAGTAATATTGTTATAATCATTAATATAATGGTAATTATTATTTTGCTTCTTTCTTCTTTACTTTTTTCTTCAACTACATTTTGAGAACTAACTTTTTCTTCTTTTTT